>JACRAC010000037.1 GCA_016213555.1 Candidatus Aenigmatarchaeota archaeon
AATGCACTACAAACAGAAATTCGTAATTATTGATTTGTTTCATAGGAGAAAATGTAGAATTATGGAATTCTTGTGGTTCTACAACAAGAATTTTGAAAAAAATTTAGTTATTTGAATGATGAACATTCGGAGATACTATTATATGTATCTTGAAACATCTTTTAGTTTTTCAAAAAAACCTATATATACCGCCAATAACCAAAGAAATATAGACAAACGAAGCGTGTGAGTCATAAAATTTATTTTAAATTTTATAGACGAGCTAGACGAGCTAGATGAGCGCGTCAGATTAATTTAATATAGAGGGGTCATATGCGAGCTTTAGTAGTAATTTTTTCTATGATTTTAGTCTTATCTATAGTTTCAATAGGCTACTCAGCTGTAGCTAGTGGATTGCCTCTTACAACATCTAGTCAAAATCCAGTCTTATCTTTAGAAATGGATGATGCTCCAATAAGGTCACCAACAGTAGTAGATTCTTCTTCAAACCACAATAATGGTCTTTGTTCAGCAACATCATGCCCTTCTCCAATTGCAGGATTATTTGGTTCTGCTTTGAGTTTTGATGGTGTAAATAAATATGTTTCTGTTGCAGACTCATCTAGTTTAGATCCAACAGATGCTATAACAATAAGTGCATGGTTTTATGCACGTGGATACGGAAATTCTGCTATACTGATGAAAGGACCTAATCAAGGAGGATATAGTGATTCAAACTCTCAGTATGGAATATTCTTTAAAGATGAAAATGCAGTTGCGTTCAGGTTGTCTGGTGTAGGTGAGATATCTTACAGAGCAACTACTTATGACAATTATCCAAGTTATCCAAATGTTGTATTGATGCCATCAGTAAATAAATGGCATAATATAGTTGGAACTTATGACGGAGCAAAGATGCAGCTTTGGATAGATGGAAATATGGTAAAAGAGATATCAGTATCGGGAAAAATATCTGTAACAGCAGATCCTTTGTATATAGGATCAAGAAATTCAGATGGATCCAGTGATAAGAGATATTGGAATTATTTTTTCAATGGCCTTATAGACGAAACACTTATATACAACAGGGCTATTTCTGTTGATGAAATGCAGCAGTTATACAAAAATGGTCTTACAGGAAAGATGGGAACATATATAGATGAAACACTGAAAAACAATGCAACATGTTTTGGTTCTAGTTGTCCTTCTTCTATAGACGGAAAAAATGGAAAAGCTCTTCAATTTGATGCAGCAAACAAGAACTACGTGGAGCTAAAAAAATCAGCAGATCTACCTCTTAGATCAATAGGATTTCACGAGTTTGGAAAACAGTATTCAGCATCTTTCTGGTTTAAAACATCAGTTAAGAACGGAGGATTATATTCTTTGCTTCCAGGATATGAAGGAGTAAATAATGATGATAGATACAGAAATCTATATCTACAAAATGGAAACATTTGTCAGGACTTTGGTTGGAATTCATGGAACCAATGTATAGGAGGAACAGATTACGCAGATGATCAATGGCATAATGTTATACAGACCATGTTAATGCAAGACGATAGTCATATTCTAGCAAAAGTATATGTAGATGGTGTTGAAAAATATAGTACAGTTCCAGGATGGACCGGTACTATACCAAATGCTGACAGAGTTTGGGTAGGATTTTCAACAATAGGTCAAGGAGAATCACCATCATATTTCTCAGGAGCAATAGATGATTTTAGAATTTATGATAGAGCTATTACAGCAGACGAAGCTCAACAAATATATACTACAAACGATGAAACAATACCAAACAATTTAGTAAATCTAAAATTTGAAGATCAAAACAACATACAAGAGTTTGGAGACGCTGTTAAAGAATCTCTTGTTTCAGATCAATCTTTATTAATGCACATGAACGAGCAAAGTTTATCTTTTGCAGGAGTTGTTAAAGATTCTTCAGGTCTTGCAAATGATGGAACTTGTTCAGGAGCTTCTTGTCCAGTCTTTGGAGAAAAAGGAAAATTTACAACAGCACTGAAGTTTAATGGAAATAATTATATAGAAGTTAAAAATTCTCCGACTTTGTCTATAACAGGTCCTGTTACAGTTGAAACTTGGGTCAATCCAACAAAATTTGATTCATATGATCCAATAATTTCAAGTGGTTCTTATGGTATTGAAAGAAAATCAGAAGGAGAATTAGCTTTCTGGGTAAATGACGGTAGCTGGAAAGAATCACATTCTTCAACAGATATTCCTTTAGCCCAATGGACCCATGTCGTCGGTGTATATGATGGAACTAATTTAAAAATTTATATTAATGGTGTACAATCAGGCTCTATGACAGCGTCAGGAAATCCAATTGCTTTAGTCAGCTCTATTACAATAGGTCACAACCCAGCTGGCAATGATCCTGGAAGATGGTTTGATGGATCTATTGACAGAACAAAAATTTACAACAGAGCTCTTTCAGATTCTGAAATAGCAAGCGCATATCAAGAAGGTCTTGGCAAACAAACAGAAGAGTCTTTAGATCTTTCTTTAGATGAATCAACTCAACCTTATTTAGACAAATCATCAGAACAAAATAGTGGAACATGTTTGCAGACAGCTATTGTTTCCACACCTTCAATAGTAGCAGATAGCTCAAGTTCTGGTAATAATGGAGCAAATCATGGAGCAACATTTACAGAAGGAAAATTCAAAGATGGTTTAAAGTTTGATGGAAGCAGTAATTATGTTGATTTTGGATCTACATTTAATTATCAAGACTTTGCAATATCTATGTGGGTTAATCCAGCAGCTTCTCAAAATCAATATGCAGATATACTTGACAACAATCATGATGGTGATAGTAACTGGGTATTACAGCAAGACAATTCAAATACAAATCAATATGGTTGGGGAGGTTTCTTTACACTATCTGCCAACACTTGGCAGCATCTTGTCATTATGAGAAGTGGAACAACTTGTTATTCGTATGTTAATGGAGTTCTAGTAACTTCTGCTACCTGTTATCCTAATGGTATTAATTATGACAATAGTCCATTTAGAAATCTTAACATTGGTCGCCATAATACTATAGGAAGATACTGGGCTGGTTCAATAGACGAACTATCTGTATTCAACAGAGCTTTATCAGAATCAGAAATTGCAAGCTTGATGAATGATCCAAACTCAGTACAAGGATCTGTTTTATTGCTTAATATGGATAAAAATGCCAATGGAAAATGTCCTGTTAGTACTCAAGGAATTCTTAATTCAGCTCAAAAGTTTGATGGAATTAATTATATTAAACTAAACCCTTTGACATTAACAGATTTTACAACATCTGTTTGGATAAATCCTTCTCAGCTTCCAGAAAACGACGGAGCGAGCATTTTAAACAATGAACAATGCGGTGCTATAAACGATTGGGGACTTCAATTAAATAAAGATGGAACAGTTAGAGTTCAGATAGGAAAATTAAATTCAGGAGACACTTTCATAACATCAGTAAATTCTATCCCATTAAACCAATGGACTCATTTAATTGTAACTAGAAATACAACAGATGGAAGTATAAAAATATTTATCAATGGAGAATTAGATTCCACAGGTGTAGCACATAAAGAAACTGTAGGCTCTTCTGACGGAACCTGCGACGCAGACAAATATAAAAATTCTATAGGCATCGGTAATACAGAACGTTTATCAGCACTTGGAGTAAGAGGATTTGTAGGATCTATAGACGAAGTTCGTGTATACAAGAGAACCTTTTCTTCTGAAGAAATACAAAACTTCTATCAAGATCAAGGATCTAGAGTTATAGAAATAAATCAAGGATGGAACTTTATATCATCACCATATGCATCTTTTGTTACAGATACAGATTGTACAGGTCTTTCTATATATCACTATAATTCTCTGTCAGCTAGCTATGAAAAAATAGATTATTTGACAAAAATAAACCCAGGTCTTGGATATTGGATTAATTCTTCATCTTCATGTAATATAGAATTCTCAGGAACAAAATTGTTGACATATGATATGCTGGGAGATTCTCCAGGATCTTTGAAATTAGGATGGAACCAGATAGCTGGAACCACTATATCTACAGATATTTATTATAAAAATGGAAACTGCAATATAAGTGCTGTTTATGATTATAACTCTACTGCTAAAAAATATTACAAAGCATCTTTCATAGAACCAGAAAAATCATACTGGGTGTATGCAAAAGGAAAAACAATTGAAATTCCTCAGATTGATCCAAACTCCTGCTCTATAGGAAGAAATGTTATTGAAATGCAGAAGTCTTGTGAGGAATTTACTAGCAAAGGTGCAACAAGTTCCGTAGTTGATACTCCAGAAGGTCAAAAGCTAAGAATAGATCTAGGTCAGATTAGAGATATTCAACAGATATTATCAAGACAGCCTTACAAAGAAACAGGAGATTTAAAAATAAGGACATCTGTCGATGACAAAGAATGGACAGCATGGAATATTTTAAGATCTGAAAAAATACCTTCATTGATTATAGTTGATCAGTTTGAGCCTATTCCAGTAAGATATATAGAAGTGAATTTAGATTCAGAAATAAATGCATATGCAGAATATTGTAAAAACAAAGATGACACAGGAGATGAAACCTTGCCAGCAATGCCGATACTAAATATGTATGATAAAACACCTACAGCTGAAAAATCAGACGCTGTAATGATAGAAGAAGACAAGCAAACATTTGCAGATATTCATGTTATAGAAGACATTTATGCTTTTGCAGCTACATCAGGTATATCTCTTGATAGAGTAAAGTTAGGTGATGTAATATTTGGCGATTATCTAAAGGATTATAAGATAGTTGTTATACCTCACTACATAGATAACATACCTTCACAATTCTTATCAGATCTTGCTGATGCAGGAGTAGTTGTAGTTCTTTACAACGATGCTACATATATTGCAAACTCAAGCGACATCATAAAGTCAAGCAGCAAATACATATCAATGAAAGACGCTTTGAGCAAAACATCAGAAGAGCTTTCAGCAGGATTTATAATAGATGGAAATGAAGTTCTTGTGAATAGAAGCGATGATTTCCAAAAACTTGTCAATCTTACAAAAAATAATATAGATTACATGTCTTTGCCGTCTGAAACTTTGAATGTAGCACCAATCACTTCTACAGGTGATCCAATTAAAAAAGGAACAGTTGTATGGGATGTTACTCCATATGGTACCGTAGTAGATAGAATGGATAATATCGATTTGCCAGTTACAATTAAACTTTATGGACAAGGGCTTCATGAAGTAATAGTTTATACGCAAGATGGCGGAGAAGGATTAAGCAGGATGATAAACGTTACTGGTGACTCAGCAGATACAATAGTGACAGGACAGGTAACAGGAATAACAGGCATGTTAACAGGTGAACTAGTAGGAGCTGTGACAAGCCCAACAGAAACTACTGATGTAGAGGAAGGAACTGCTGTAAGTTCTAAGACAGATGATCCTCATACTTGTGTAGATGGATATTGCAACCATTATATGACTTATGAAACACTTACACAATTAACAAAAGATCGCTTCGAAGATCCAAAAAGTCTCAAGCCTTATAGGCAATACGTATCTGTAGATGCACAAAATTGCGTAAGTATTGGAATTGGAATAAGTTCTCCTCTAACTGGCAATCTCTTTGTTCCTGTATCGCTAGCAGTTACTCAAGGCAGACAACAGTTTTCATGGCATGCAGATGCAGAAGTTCCTCCAGGAGTAAAATCATTTTTAGCAGCAGCATCAAGCTATAGCGGATGTCCTATAACATATAAAATAACTAAGGTAAAACCAAAAGGTAGTGTTTGTACAGTTTAGAAAATCATCAGTATGGTATAGTAAATAATTGTGAAAAATGTGGGACAGCGTTACTTTTATATAGGATGTAAAATAAATATAGTATAGTTTTTAGGGGGTGTGTGAATAGACTAATGCTGGAAAAGTGCCTCACTAGCCTTTTAGCGTTTTCTTTGTTTACCCCCTTTACTTTTCATCAAAAAAGTATTGAATAAATATTTTTATTCATGTTACTTTTCAATTATATAGTATTTCTTAATTGATAATTTTTGAATAATTTTAATTATTCATTCTACTTTTTATCAATAATACTAAATAATTCTATAATAAATTATTGTTAAAAATTTTGAAATAGTTTCTAGTTATTTCATTAACCTTTTTAGAATAAGCTACTTTTTGCATCTACAAAGAATTTCAATCTTTCTACATCCAATACATATAGGAATAAGATGTTCTTTTCCACATTTATGATTTTTGTCTTTTGATATTTTCTTGCATAAGGCGCATTTGAATCCAGCTGTCTTTCTTCCGCATACATTACATTTTAGTCTTTTCAAATAATAGAAAAACAATAGTATTGAAATAGTAATAGTAATAATAAGTAGTATTGTGCTATCCTGTACATCTCTTGAAAATGTAAACTGCCCTCCAGGAGATGTGCCAGAAGAATTTTGAATAACAGCTTTTTTTGTGCTAAGTTTGTCTGTAATGGAGAATACATTTTCTCTAAGTTTTTCTAAAATGTCTTTTACTTTTTCATATTCTTTTAGATCATAATATTCATAGGCAGTATTTATTATAACAAGCGAGTCATCTATAAGTGGTTTTATATCTTCTATATTCTCATAATTGTAGATATTTGCTTGTATATTTTTCATAAGTGTTTCATAAGTTTCAAGAGCTTCTTTCAATTTAGACTCATCTGAAGAAACATCTATATTAATTCCTATCTGTTTTGATGTCTTATCTGACTCAACTTCAGCAATTATCCAGTAGTTACCTTC
This sequence comes from Candidatus Aenigmatarchaeota archaeon, assembly GCA_016213555.1. Classification (GTDB taxonomy): domain Archaea; phylum Aenigmatarchaeota; class Aenigmatarchaeia; order GW2011-AR5; family JACRAC01; genus JACRAC01. The sequence continues at coordinate 6,804 of JACRAC010000037.1, forward strand.
TATATTAGGAATAATCTCTATAGGAATATTTATTGATTCGCCAGGCTTTAGATTTATCTGATCATTAGATAAAACATTTGTTTTCAAAGCTGAAACAAGTTTAACTTTTATATTATTCAATTCTAAAGTCCCAGAATTCTTAACTTTTATAAATGTTATGTAGCTTAAGTTTTTCAATAACGTGAAATGAGGAGTTGTATCTAGATCCATTAAAGCTATAGGAGCTTCCTTTTCTACAACAGTCGTTATTTCTTTAGAATCTTCTGTATATATTATACTCTGGTTAATAGCACCTTCAGCAATAAGTTCTTGCCTAATTTGCTCAATAAGTTGATCAGTTACATCTTCAGTATATATATGTACAGAACCATATCCTATATGCAAAATATAACTGTGTCCTTTTACTAATGTAACATTGCAGAAAACTTCTTCTCCCAAATAAGTTTGATTTGCAGAGCAAGTATATATATCAGATGTGTTTAGATCTTCTGATATGTTAAAAGGAAATGAAACATTCTCTCTTGAGACTTGTACATAATTAGAATATGTTTCTATAAATCCTTTTGTGGTATTTTTATCAGTTTTCTCAAAACTATTATTTTTTACCAATTGTTTTATAACTTCTCTATCAGAAGAGTTTAATAAAAGAGGAGGTTTTGTAATAACATAAAGCCTTCTGGGAATTTTTATAACACCAGTTATATTTTTATTATAGTAATCTGTATAGTTTAGACTCATCGTCACATTTACTAGATTTTCTTTTGGGTCTGGACTATAAGGAATATTTATAGGAAATACAAGAGAAAGCGCTATATCACGATCCCTTAAAGTAAAATTATCAACACTTATAGCTGTTGTGGCAATTGTATCATTTTTGTAACTAGCTGTTATGTTTATTGTAAGATTCATTGGCTGGTTTCCACAATTATCTGTATAAGATGCTAAATATGCATAATCATTTTGTTCAAAAATAGTAGGCGAGATAAGATATGTACAAGGAATTGTACTCTTGGAAACATTTACATTCACAACAGCTGTGTTAGTAGCCATTCCAGTAATATTTGAATGCAAAATAGCCAATGATATAAACAATATCAAGATTCCTAACTCTAGGCATAATTTCTCTTTGCTCTTATCCATAAACACTCCTTTTTATTATAGAACAGCTTATAATATATATTTTGGGATGTTTAGATGAGAAATTATATAGCAACTACACTAATATTAGCGATTATTATTGTTCTTATCCAGAATACAACCAGTGCTGTAGTCAGTATAAATGTAATAGAAACAGGATTTACCTTTTCAGATGTCTCGTTAGGAGCTCTTTCGTCTGGACAAATCTTGAGAATAAATAACACAGGAGATCAAAACATATCATCAATATACATATATACAACAAATCCTACTCAAGATCCTGCAGGAACTGGTCAATCAATCAATTATGATACAGGAAACTTCATTCTATTTCAGAACAATACAAGCGCAGCATTTTTTGCAAATCATGTAGAGTTTAATCAAACAAATCCAGTATACGTCACTCTTCCATTGAATTCAGTTGCAAGCGGAAGATTTCATTTTGGTTATTCAGAATATTTTTGGGCATTAAAATCTGGATCTACAGGAATAAATTGTACAAATGGTACGATATTTATAGGATCTTCTGTCCATAATAGAACAAGTATAGGCGATATAGATTTATCTGATAATGCAGGTACACAATTTACATCCATAGATTCAGGACAAAGAGGAGGTGCTGATATATCCATTGGTATTGATAGCTATTGTGGAATAGTAGAAGCAAACTGCAGTAAGATAACAATAGTCAAATGGAATAAAGGTAACACTCCTTATGATAGTGGAAGTGTGTGTAATAATGACTATTATATATACACAGGATCTTTGCAGCCAAACCAAACCGTAAATATTACTATTTTTGCACAGATGCCATATGGAGTTGGAGAAGGTAGTCTAAAACAAGGTATAATAACAGTAGTTGCCAGCGCATAAGCTTCTTTAGAAAATATAATATGATCTTCTAGAAACTATATATACGACTTCTAATAAACATTTTATAGAGAATTTTGTAACGTCTAGTTTTGGCTAGTTTAACTAGTTAGAGCTTGAAAGTGGTTAGATGAAAAAATCTAGAATAATTAGTATAATGTCTGGAAAAGGCGGTGTTGGAAAGACTGTTAGCGCTATTAATATAGCACTTGCTTTGAAAGAAATGAACAAGGATGCAGTAGTTATTGATGCTGATATAACAACTGCTAATATAGGAATACAGTTAGGGTTCAAAAACTTTCCAATTAGTTTGCAAGACGTCTTGAAAAAGAACAAAAACTTGTTGTCTGCAGTAAATATACATAAGTCAGGTCTAAAAGTAATACCAGCATCCATATCATTAAGCAAAATAAATTCAAATATATCAAAATTGAAAAAGCTTATTGAGAAATCAGATGGAGATTTATTTATTATAGACCCTCCTCCAGGGCTAACCACAGCAACTACAAATATAATAAAGATGTCTGACGAGATAATAATTATTACAAATCCAGAGCTTCCTTCTGTAATTAATTCGCTTAAGACTATGAAATTAGCAAAAAAGTTGAATAAAAAAGTTTTGGGAGTTGTTGTAACAAGATCTGAAAAGAATTTCTCTCGTGAGCTAAAGCCAGCTGAAATAGAAAGCGTATTTGGATGTCCTATATTGGCAGAAATACCTGAAGATAAGAGTATAAAGAAAAGTATTTTTGATGGCATGCCTGTTATAAAGAACAGTCCATATTCACACTCATCTATAGAATATAGAAAACTTGCAGCAAAAATAATTGGTGATACATATAAGCAACCTAAATTACTGGCCCTTAGAAGAGTATTTAGCAGATAGACAAACGAAGCGTGTGAGTTTAAGTTAAATGAAGTTTAGCATTAATGAACTAGCTGAGAGCGTCAGATTAAAATTGAAAGAGGATTATAAAATGAAAAAGTTTATAGTATTTTTTGTATTGATACTAGGATTTTCTTTAGCTGGCTTTGCAAGTCCTCAGATAGCAAATACTTCTTCAAATGTTACAGAACTTTGGCTTGGAAACAGCATTGAATTTTCTGCATCATGTGTATCTGAAAATAATACAGTCTCTTCAGTATGGGCTATATTGGACCAAGGAGGAATAAACATAAATTACAACAACATCTCAAATATCTATAAGGCAACATTTACCCCAGTAGCTTCTGGAAATTACACAGGAACAATTTTTTGCAAAGATAACTCATCATCAATATCAAACTCATCTTTAACAGCATTTTTTGTAAGAGAATTTAGTGTAAATATACTAAATCCTTTAGTAAAAGTTGTCAAATACCCAGATGACGAGCTTGAAATAACTTCAAGTATAAAAAAAGATTCTGTAGCAATTGTAAATGGATTTACATTTGAAGCATATTTATCAGGCACTCTTCAGGCAATAACATCTCAGTCATTTTTAAATAATTCATGGATTTTAAAGATAAAAATACCTTCATCCTATTCTGGATTATATGATCTGAAACTTATTGGAAAGTATTCAGAATCTTCTTTAGGAAATATATCTAAATATGACATAAAACAAAATATAATCCAAATTGACAATCTCCTAGCTCTTAGTATAGATTCTATACAGTCAGATAAAATCAAGGGTGGTGAAAACATAGTTCTCTCTACAAAAGCATATTATAAAGGAAAGATTCTTACAAATCTCACAAAAGACATGTTTTCGATAAATCAAGATTTCAAAATATCTGAAGTAGCCCAGTCAGGAGACCAGTATTTAATAAGAGTTGATCTTCCTGCATACAGTCCAGGGGAATATAGTATAAAATTAAAGTTGACTCATTCAGGAGCATCAGTAGAGAGCAGCAAGAAAATAGTTTATCCAGTAATTTTTACAGGAAGTTTTGTCGATTCAAAACTTAGACCACTTGACGGAAGTATTATTTTTACAAAAGGCTTTGATGTATCAAAATATCCTATTTCAGGTCAAAGTACAGTGCAAATACCAAAAGGAAACTATGACATGACAGTTCATCTTCCAGGATTAGATGCAGATTTTACAGGAGTTTCTATAGAAAATCATACAGAAAATTTGATCAATTTTGAATATTTGGATTCAGTTGATTTAAGTTCATTGAAAATATCAGCTGGATTTGCTATGGAATTCAAACAAAGCTTTAGTTCCCTAGAGTTAAACGTAAATTATGATGACTCTAAAATATCTGATGAGACAAACCAACAAGTATATACTTGTAAAAATTGGAATTTTGGTGCAAAAAAATGCAACAGCGGATGGGAAGAAGCAAAAGCATCGTTTGATATAGTAGCCAATAAAGTAAAAATAAATACAGACCATCTGTCTGCATATGTTATTGGAGAAAAATCAAACGTTTCATTAACTTTGAAAACAGATAAGGATAGTTATTATTTGACAGAGCCTGTAAAAGTTTCTGGACAGATAAAAGATAGTCTAGGAAATCCTCTAAAAGATGCATCAATAACAGTAACTCTTGATAGTAAAACAGAACTAACCAAGTCTGATGAAAATGGAATATATTCTGTTTCAATATTAGCTCCATCTAAAGATAGTTCTTACAATATATTTGTAAAGGCAGAAAAAGATATATTTTCTCCGCTAACACTATCAAAAAAGCTTACTATATACAAGAAAAAAGATGCTACTATTATCTCTCCTCAAAAAATAGAGACTACAGGAAAAGGAGTTTCTACATCAATATCAGTCCTTAACTCTGGTCAAGATTCATTATCTAATCTAAAATTAAGCATTTCTGGATTGCCTTCAAACTGGGTAGTTTTGGAAAAAAATAACATAGATTCTCTTGGAGAAAAAGAGAAAATAGATATACTTCTAAACATTACTCCTGCAAACGCAACAACAGATAGCTATGATTTTTCAATAACCTTGGAAGGAGATTCTATAAGTAAAACCCAAGTCTCAACACTTATTATAACAGATGTGAGTATAAAGGTGCAGGAAATAATTCCTCAGCCATCTGAAAATCATCTAACAGGAATGCTGACATTTGATGTAACCAATACAGATACTCTTTTAATATGCGGATTAGTTGCAATAGTAGTTGTTGTTATTGTTGTAGCAGTAAAGAAAAAATCTAGAAACAGAAATGATCTATTATCTTTAGCTAAGAATTTTGAAAACGAAATTGATGAGAAAAAGAAATCAAAAAGAAGATGATATCGCTAATTTTTCTGAAAGTTTGTTATGCTTCGTGCATATAGTCAGAACAAATTTATAACTATAAATATAATTCTAAGAAAAATTAAAGATAAAAGAAAAAATAAAACAATTTGCATTCTAGTTTAGTCAGTTGCTCTTACTGTCAATGTTGCTTGTGTTAAAGATCCATTTGCTGTTCCAGATGGGATTGATTCTGTTAGATACAATCTTGTTAGACTACCTGGATAAAATGTACCTCCATTTGTTGCATCACTGAAAAAGTAAGCGTCTCTTGCACATAATGAAGCATTGTCATATATGTCAGTAGCTACTGCACCTCCTCCTTGGTTGTTGTTCCATTTCCACAATCTTGCAATTTGGCAATCAGATCTTATTGCAAAGCAATATGAACCGCCGAATTGAGCTGGTGTGTTAAATGAAACATCTGTGAATCCCCATAGATCAGTGCTTGGTGTTGTTGATATATTTGCATTTGCTGCCAGAGTTATTGCTGACTGTGAACTTAGAGCTGTTCCACCTACTTGTGTTCTGTTATGTGCGTTTGCAGTTGTATTGAAATACTTCAATGTACCATTACCACATGTAGTTCCTCCTGTGTTGTTACCAGTTGTAACAGACCAGAAATATTCATAGTTTGCAAATCTAAATCTTCCTTTTGCAGCTACAGTACCTACTACTTCATACACAGGCATTATTTCATTTGTACCTAATGCGTTTTGTATGTAAGAAAATGTTACATTATCTGTAGATGCTAATAGATATGCTCCTCCTGTGGTTCCTCCTACTCCTCCTGTTCCTACTGGACTGTATCCTGCACCATAAGATCCTGGAACATCTATTGATAATTTTGAAACATTAGTAGAACCAATGTTCTCGATTTCAGCAGATGCGTAATTAGGATCTATTGTTCCTACAGAAGAACTAGACCATGTAAATGAATTAGGAGAAACGTCAACAAGTGTAGAAGTTGCTACAGAAGCGTCTACTGTTGCTGTATCTGTCTGTGCCAATGCTAGACCTAAAGCCATTGCTATGCCTAGAATACTTACCACTAATACTTTTGTAAATTTTACCATGTTCCTCACTAGCCTTTTATTTTTTACAAGAAAATATTACTTTCAACTTATCTAGCATTCCAAAAATTAGAGAATTTCCATTCTATTCCTGTGCTAAATAAAATATCCAATAATTTTTCAGTAAGCTATTTTTATTATAAGTCATATATAAGCATTGTGGTAAATTGCAATAGAATTAGTGTCTTTTTTTATCTTTTAGCTTATATAGTGCATAAAGCCCTATCAAGAATACTATAATCAATATAGGTATGATTACATATCTAATATCAAAATCTTCCTTCTCTTTTATCAATACCTCTGTATCAGTAATATAATTATCAGAGGCAAGTCTTAATCTGACAGTAGTCTCTTGTTTTACAGGTCTTTCATATCCAATCTTTATAGTCTGTTCTTTATTGGCCTCAATATTATCTGTAACATTTTGTTCCAAAACCCATCCAAAAGGATAGCTTAGAGGATATACATATAATTTATCCAATCTTTTATCAGAAATAGCCTTTATTTCAATATATTTATCAGAGTATGATACAGAATTTATTTTTATTGTACTGTTGTCAAACCCATTAGATTTCTTTACACTAATATTATATGGTCCAAATCTAAGAAATTCATTGCAATAATACACTCTAAGGTCTCCTTTGTATTCGCCTTCTGGAAGAGGAGATGTGAGTTCTGTAGTAATAGTACTACCTGCAGCAGCCTCATAATCCTTGCTCCAAGCTACATATTCAAGGTCTTTGACATTGTCAAAAACTGAAAGATTTGTATTATTGCCTTTGAATATATACAACCCAAACTTTGCTCTACATGAAAGAGATCCTATATTCTCCCATGATATTAAGTATTTTTGAAAGCTTTCTTCTGTAACTATAGTATTATCTGTGGCATTGATCCAATAAAAATAATCTAGTTTAGGATCTGCAGAAGCCTTTATCAATATTGTGCTTCCAAATCCAGCAAAAACTATAGAAGACATTGCAATAACTGACAAAATAATTGCTAATAGATAAGTATTTTTCATATAATCACTAAACAAGTCCTAAAATTAGTCTAGAAAGCTGGTTCCTAGGTTTTTTAATATTAATTATTAAAGTTCCTGTATAATTTCCATATTCAGTACCATTGGCAATAATTCCAAATTTATCACTTTTTTCTATTATAAAATCATTTTTTTCAAGTATTATAAACTTAGATATATTTCCTGTTGTTTCTAGATGTATTTTTGAAGGAGTTGTGCTATTATAACTTATAGAGACAAACTTTGTAGATTTTCCATTAAGAGGAATTCTTCCAAAATTAAGTTCAAAATTATCATTAGATATCCCTAATGTAACATTTTCCATTACAGACAACTTCATATCATATTTTACAGTTTCTTCCTCAAAACTTGTAGAGAAAAATACAATGAAAGCAATTAGTACAACAACTGCACCAATTATTAATAAGTTTTTTTGTTTAATGATTTGCGTTGCCATAAGATCACTTAATTATATAAACTATAGCACCTATTGCTCCAATAACTATAGCTATTGAAATTACTATTGTAGTAAGATTTATATTTAATGGAATTGACGTCCCTGTACTTGTAGTATTATTCTGCTCCTTTGATTCTAAAAATATGTTTGCAGATTTTTCTGAGCTTCCAGTTGTCCAAACAACCTTTGAATACACTTCATATTTTCCAGTTTCTAAACTTAACTGTTTTGTTATTGATACACTTGTTTTAGGTCTTACTAATACAGGATATCCATCAAGACTTGCTATAGTATTTCCATTTTTTAATATATTTATTATACTAGCTGCTACTCGAATAGTTGTTGTACCATTATTGAAGAAATTTATGTTCAGGTTGTTATTATCAATATTAAAGCCAGAAATATATCCAGATCTTACAGCTTCTCCATCAACTCTGAATACTATAGGTATATCCACAGAAGTTATTGCAAAAGCCTTAACTCCTTCACCTTCATTATTGACGTTTGCGTCAAATGATAATCTGCTTGCATGATATCCAGGATCTGCATTTTCAGGAACCTTTAACAAAAAACTTACCTTTTTTGTAGAAGTAACACCAACAGAATATGTAGTTTTTGTATCAAATTCTCCAGGTTTTAATAATATAGGATTTTCTATAAATTCAATCCAAGAATCAATAGGTTCTTGAGATGCTTCATATGCATTGAAAACAGTTTCATATCCCTTTACATCAGGATTAAAGTAATCTTCAATAGGAGAAAGAATTCTAGGTTTTATAGAAATCTCCTTACCAGTGTCTGAAAATATTACAAATTCTACAAGCTTTTCCTCCCCTCTATGCACTGTTCCTAACTCTAGTCTTCCAGGAGAAGCTCCTATAGACAATGCAAATGAAGTTGTAGAAAGTAAGATTAGTGATAGCACAAACAATATCTTGAATTTCATAACAATTATTTATCTAATCTACATTTATATTATTTCATATTGCCAAATTCTAGTTTATTTTTGTAGAATCAGGCTTTTAAAACTATATATATCACTCGTTGATAAATTAGTCTTATTATGGCAGATTCTTTACAAGTCGATAAAAAAAGTCCATGGTCAAAACCACTTACTATAGGAATAGGGTTGGTTGTAGTTGCAGTTCTTGTTCTTGCTATTTATGCACCAGGAATGTTCAAGCTTTCAGGTGGCAGCCAAACAGGAGGAAAAATTTATAATATTGGTACTGGTGTTGGTGGATACTTGCAGACAATTGAACCAACATATACAGTTGCTTATGGAGATAGTTTTGATCCTGAACAAACAACAGCATTGATAGGGTTTGCAGGAACATATCAAATATCAAGCCAGAGCGGAACAGGAGCTAAACAGCTGTCAGAAGTTTCTTCTTCCGATACAAATACTATAATATTTGCTAATTCAGCTGATTCTAATGCTCTAATAAATTCCTTGAAAACAGCTTCTGGAGTAGATGGAAAAGATTATGCAATAGCAATGGTTACTGATGAGCAAAAAGGAATTCTTACAGTCATTGGAGGAACAAAACAGGCAACAACATATGCTATAAACTTTTTGAAAAATAGAAAGGCTCCTGATGAATCTGTACTTTGTGAGAAATTAAATAGCTTAGTTGTGATAATTCCAGATAATGGTCATTGTACTGATGTCAGATCTCCTAGAGCTAAAATATTTGTAACATCTATACCTTCTGCATCAATTGAGTTCAAGACAAGTACAGGAGGACCAACATTTGCAGAAACAGGATCTGAATACACAACTCTAAGTACACCAACTGAATATAAAGTAGCTAAAGGAGACTATAAGATTGTATTGACAGCAACTGGATATGAAAGAAAGGAAGTTAATCCAGTTTCAGTATCTCTTGAAGATCAATTACAAGAAAAAACAATTTCTAAATCTTATACTTTGACATCAACAGTAACAACAGGATCTGTTGAAATAGAGGTTGCTGCAGATGCAGGAGCTCCTACATTGACAACAGCTTTAATTACATTAGAAGGCCAGAATATAGTAAAAACAACAGATTCTACAACAAAGAAAGTTAGATTTGACAATCTAAATGCAGGAGCTTATACTTTCACAATAAGGCCAACAGAATCATATTATCCTCAGAGATCAAGATCTTTGACAGTAATAGTCGGACAAACTGTTGTTGACAGAGTTTTATATTTGACAGGCGATGTAACATGCCAGCCAACTTATGACAATCCTCAATACGGTGCATGTATCGATAAATTAAAATCAAGAACTTTGACAAAGATAGCAGGAGCTGACGGATTGGTTTGTCCTGTAGGAGAGCCAACAAAAACAGAGACACAATCATGTTGTTTAGAGGCATATACACAATGCAGTGAAGCTGATTGGACACCTCAATGCAGTTCAACAACACAGATAACACAGACAAGGCCATGTAATATAGTTGCTGGATGTGAGCAATCAACAAATCCTATACCTCAGAAATCAAGACAATGCCCATCTCCATCAGAAGCTACAGCTGTATTCACAACAATTCCAGCTGAAGCAATGATTAATATAAATGGGATAAATCAGCCAAAACAATTGAATTTGGCAGCAGGAACATATAATATAAAGGCTTCCATGAATGGTTATGATGATTATACAACAACACTTACAATATCTCAATCACAGCTTGGAACAGTTGTGAACGTTCCTCAATACGTATTGGTTCCTCATTCAGATTTCGTCTTTGATAGAATAAAGTCTACAAGAAATGTAGATAGATATGCAGTTGTAATAGGTACAGAAGTAAGTGGCCACAAAGCATCTTTGAGCGACAATATTGGAGGATCTGATATAGCAGGATATTTGGGAGTTTCAGAAGCATTTACAGATGTTAATGTGCCTCAAACATCAAAGAATATTATATTGATAGGAGGCCCTTGTGTTAATAACAAGGTTGCCTCTTTTGCAGCTAGTGGAGCTTTTCCATACACATGTGCTAATTGGCCAGGAGGATCTGGAAGTAATTTTGTTATAATTAAGCAAATAAAGACAGCAGATTCATCTGTTATAATTATTGCAGGAACAAATGCTGAAGATACAAGAAGAGGAGGTAGAATAATAGCAAGATTGTCAGAATTCAGAAACAAGCTTGCAAAGCAGGAAATTAGGTTATGTCCAGTAAACCAGGATACATCTTCAGCTGACTATAAGGATATTAATAAGATACAGGATTGTGCAGATTCTGGAAGTCAGACAACTACTCAAGTATCTGTAGTAACAACATCGTTGTCAGCTCCAACTCAAAGTCAACCATACTCTCAGCAAATACAGACAACTGCATTGCCAAGCAATGGCGCTGAAACTTTCTTTATAAGCAGCGGTGCTTTGCCTAGTGGTTTGACAATGTCGTCTTCAGGATTGATTTCAGGAACACCAACAGCTTCAGGAACATTCACATTTACAGTAAATATAAATGTTTATAATATCACTTATGCAGACCCTCCTTATTTTTACTCAATTAGTCAAACTTATACAATAACAATAGCACCTTCATCACCATCAATAAATACAGCTAGCTTGTCATCAGCTACTCAAGGCTCATCTTATTCACAGCAGATTTCAGTATCAGGAGGAACATCTCCATACACGTATTCAATTTTATCAGGTTCACTGCCATCAGGAGTTACTGTGTCGTCTTCAGGATTGATTTCAGGAACACCAACAGCTTCAGGAACATTCACATTTACAGTAAAGATAGTAGATTCTGCAAGCCAGTCAACTACAAAAGATTTTAGCCTGACTGTTTCAGCTCCAGCAGCTCCGTTAAGTGCAAGTGCTATATCACTATCAGCAACTGCTAAGAAAACTGTTCCAGTCACATTTACGCCAACAGTTTCAGGAGGAACAACTCCATATACATATTCATGGACTATAACAGACGATGATACAGCTACAGTAGAAGCAACATACTCAATAGAAAAGCCTACACATACATTCCTATCAACAGATTTTTACATTGTC
>JACRAC010000039.1 GCA_016213555.1 Candidatus Aenigmatarchaeota archaeon
CTCTATATTTAAGTCTCCTAATACCATTCTTGATTAATCTATGTCCGCATTTTGGACAGCTCTTTGGAATCATTTTATTCACCAAATATATGTTTCCAAGAGCCTATTATTTACCCATCATACGACGTTTGAAGAGAACCCTTAAATGCTACTCCTAAGAATTATATAAAATCTCTTTCTATAATTATATTATGGATAGACTAACTTTGATAAAGAAAAAGAAGCGTAGGCTTCTAGAAGAAGAAGCAGAACGAGATATGTTGCCTGCAAAAAGCAAAATAAAAACCAGAAAGTAGTTATTTCTTATTTGATAAATGAAAAAGAGCATCAGCATCTAATTCAAATGCTACTACAGCTTTTTCTAGTCCAAAGTTATTAAGAACTTGTGGATGAACTTCCCCAACAATACCAATCTCTCTGCCATCAACAATTATCTTTGCAGTCCTTCCATTTATGAAAGAATTATGGTCTATTTTTTCTAGAGTATAACTTAATCCAAAACTTGATAACAAACCATCTAAATAAGAAGCCATTTGCTCATATCCAATGCTAATATCGCTTATTCCAGCACATAATTTGTTAACAGTTCTAGTATGGTCTAGACTATTTCCATCTCTTATAACAACCTCTCCAAATTCAAATATTCTTTGAGGATATTCTGTATGCATATTTTTTACAAGACATTGTAGTATACTAGGTAATACCCAATTTCTTACAGCAGAATAGCTTTCGCTCATGATATTATCAATTTCTATTGTATCTTCATCCAAAAGCATTTTTTTGCATAAATTTTGTTTGTTAGAAAGTATTGCAGACATTATTTCTTGGAACCCTAATCCAACCATTATTCTTTTTGATCTTTCAGAAAATAAACTTTCATCTTTTAGTTTACCTACAGTAAAACTTCCTATTGGAGATTCTCCTAAATTTTCATATCCGTAGCACATTCCAATATCTTCAATAACATCTGTACTATGCATTATATCATTTCTATATGAAGGAATATTTACTGTAACAGTATCTTTAGATATTTTTGCATCATATTGCATTCTTTGAAGTATGTTAATCAATTCGTTATCTTTAAGTTGAATCCCTAAAACATTCTCAACCTGAGTTTTATCAAATGTAATTTGTTCTTTGAAATCATAAGGACATTGTACAGATTTTCCATACTTAGTTTTCCATGGATATTCGCTTACTACACTTTGAATATTAGATCCTCTATCTTGCAAAGAATATGCAAAAATGTTAGCAGCTATCAAAACTGCTTTATGATCTGTTCCAGTTACTTCTATGAATAAATTTTGAGAACCAGGTTCTACCTTTCCTATGTAATTACTATTGATTATTGGAGGAAATGACAGTACATCATCTTTTGCATCAACAAATATTGGATATAGTTTATGTTCATGTAAAATATATCCGTATTCTATTCCTTTTGGATGTTCCTTCAATATCTCTTGCAAATTAACAGTCTTCTCAAAGTCCAATGGAGCAAAGCTTAATTTTGTGGGATCAACAGCTTTATAGTTAACTGGAAATTTTATCCTATCATAATTATAAATTCCTACAGATATTTTTTTCCTTTTCTTACCATAATTCTCAGCAAGCTTGTCCTGAAGCTGTATTAAATCAAGCAAAAGTTCTTCATCTATTTTAATATCTTTTGCAATAAACCCAGCAATAAAAGGTCTTATCTTAGAGAGTTTAGTATCAACCAAAATCTTTTTACCACTATTTTTTGCATTCATCTTAGGAAGTCCTTTTGTTTTTCCATAATAGCCTCTCATAACACGAGCAACACCTTCAACACACCACAAATCAGGTCTATTAGTATCACCTATCTCTATCTTTGCCTTATTTCCTTTTACTTGTAGCTCACCTTTAACAACTTCCAAATCTCCTTCAGTTACTTTCTTTCCAGAAAGCTTTTCCAATATTTTTATATTAACTTCAATTGTTGGCATAATATCAACTTATTCTAATAGACCACTTTACTATTTCTCAAAAATTTCAAATCATAACTAAATAAATCTCTAATATCTTTGATGCCCATAGACATCATAAATATTCTATCAAGTCCAGCTCCCCAAGCAATTACAGGATCTTTTACACCTAAAGGCTCACACATTTCATGCCTGAATATTCCAGCACCTGCTAGTTCAAGCCATCCAAAATCAGGATGTTTTGCCATAAGCTGTGCACTAGGTTCTGTAAAAGGAAAATAACTAGGCATAACTTTTACCTCATCCGTATTAGCAAACTCTTTTGCAAAAAGCTTTAGCAACCCAATAAGATGTTTCAAATTTAATCCTTTGTCAACAACAAACCCACCCATCTGATAAAAGTCTGGAAGATGGGTCGCATCAACTACATCATATCTGAAACAACGAGAAATCTGAAAATATTTTCCAGGAACTTTCAAGTTTTGTGAAGAAAGAGTTCTTGGAGAAATTGCAGTATCATGAGTTCTTAGTATCAATCTATGAGCTCTTTGAACGTTGTATTGGTATTCCCAACCTCTAGATTCTTTGGTTCCTTTTTCATGAGCGTTCTTAACAGCATTCAAAATATTCTTATCAAGTGCTTTAGCGTACTTTGGATCTTTGACAAAATAAGCATCGTGAATATCTCTAGCAGAATGATGTTGAGGCATGTATAATGCATCCATATTCCAAAATTCAGTTTCAACAATAGGTCCTTGTTTTTCTTCAAATCCCAGACCAACCATTTTTTCCTTAACCCAATCCAAAAAAGCGCCATAAGGCTGTCTTTTTCCAACATGCAGTTTCTGTCCAATTATTTCAACATTATATTCTTTTAACTTAACATCTCTCCAGACACCAGTTCCTATAAGTTCTGGAGTAAGTGTTCCAACTTCTTTGCCTATAAATTTTTCAGCTCGTGTTTTAACATCTTCTTTAGCTTCCTCAATAAGCCTTCTCTGTATCAACAGTTTAACTAAATCATCTTCAATATCTTGACTGTTATCAATACTATGAAGCCCTTCTTCTTCCAAGCTTTTAACAGAAATATTAGAAAGTACTACATCTTCTCCTCTAACATCAACCCATCCATATTTCTTGGCCCATTGTATTGCTATACTAAAATTATTAATTAGCCGTTTAGCTTCCTCAATCTTCAAAGTTTTTTTAATTTCCAAAGCTCTAACTAACTGTATTTCAGGCAATCCATGCTTAAGATATTCCTTACCTTCCTTAGTCAATCTATAGTTCATATTACTCATCTTATTCTCTACAATATAAATAATACTTGAAAATAAAAGAAAAACAAATAGTTTATTTCATTGCATATTTTTGTTTTGTAGGAGTTCCGTCTGCCTCAGTATTCATATAAGGAGCTAATCTTTGCATTTCTGACGTATAACCCATAATATTTACAGTTTCCTCAGCAGGGTTTATTGAAGATCTCTCACTATCTGAAAGCCATAAATTTTTCATATTCATTCACCTCAATTTGTGTACAACAAAGACACAGAGTCTTTGTATATGACAAGAAGCCTTACTTCTTGTCATATACAAGTTTCCAACAAGATTCAGAAGAACTTTGATTAGTAATTTAAAACAGTTCTCCAGAAATAGCTTGAAAGAGAACTTTTAGTATGTTCCAAAAGCTACAAAAAACATCTTTGAAAAAGAATTTTGCAACTTTTGATTCATAGATTTTTATTTAATTCCAATATATTTAAAGATATGGGCAAGTATTCCCACTGATTATTCATAATTTATTCTGGTTATATCTACTTTAAAATGTTAACATCTAAATTGTGATATGGATTTGAAAAAAGATGCGTCAAAGGCAGATAAGTTAGAAGATTTAGCATTAAGAAGAGGATTTTTTAATCAGGCATCTGAAATTTATGGGGGAGCTGGAGGCCTTTATGATTATGGCTATTTAGGAACTCTTGTAAAAAGAAAATTTGAAAATACCTGGAGAAAACACTTTCTTTCTGAGCAAAGTATGTTTGAAATAGAGACTACAACTTTAATGCCAGAATCTGTATTTGTAGCGTCAGGTCATATTAAAAATTTTCTAGATCCAACAACTCGCTGCAAAGGCTGCGGTACAATACATAGAGCAGATCATATAATAGAAGAATTCTTACACGAGACATTTGAAGGGCTTTCTACTGAAAAACTAACAGAGATTATAAGAAAACACCGTATAAAATGTCCAAAATGCAAAGGCGAGTTGGAAGACGCTGCTACAGTAAATATGATGTTCCCAGTAACAATAGGAGTAGGAGAAGGTATCAAAACATATTTAAGACCTGAAACAGCTCAAGGAGTATATGTTAATTTCAAAAGATCTTTCGAACAATTAAGAAAAAAACTTCCAATGGGATTAGCTCTTGTAGGCAAAGCTTATAGAAATGAAATATCTCCAAGAAATCTGCTTATCAGGATGAGAGAATTTACACAAGCAGAATTGCAAATATTCTTCGATCCTCAGCATATTGATAAACATGAAAAATTTCATGATATAGAAAATTACAAGCTAGTTTTATATTCAATTGCAGACAGAAAAAGCAACACTATAACAGAGATATCTTGTTCAGATGCTGTGAAAAAATTGCACCTTCCACAATTCTACGTATACTACTTAGCAAAAATACAAAAATTTTATTCAGAAGTTCTTAGGGTGCCTAAACAAGCATTCCGTTTCAAAGAACTTAATGAAGAAGAAAGAGCTTTTTATAATAAAATACATTGGGATATAGAGATTTTTGTAGAAAGCGCAGGTGGATGGAAAGAATGTGGAGGTCTTCATTACCGAACAGACCATGATTTATCAGGTCATCAAAAAATATCAAAACAAGATCTGTCTGTTAATATCGATGGAAGATCTTTCATACCACACGTTTTAGAACTTTCATTTGGTGTTGATAGAAACATTTATGCGCTTTTAGACTTAGCTTATAGAGAAGAAGGTGATAGAATAGTACTAAGTCTTCCAGAAGCAGTAACTCCTTTTGATGCAGCTTTGTTTCCTCTAGTAAACAAAGACAATATTCCACAAAAAGCAGAAGAAGTTAAAAAATTCCTTAAGATGAAAGACCTTTCAATATTCTATGATGAATCAGGAAGTATTGGCAAGCGTTACAGAAGAATGGATGAAATAGGAGTAGTTAATTGCGTAACAGTCGACCATCAAAGCTTGCAAGACAATACAGTAACAGTAAGAAATAGAGATACAATGTTACAAACAAGAGTAAAAATAGAAAATATGTTTAGAAAAGTAGAATTCTAGTTAAAGACAGGAACTATTCCAGGAATAGATAATATTACCAAAAGTAGTAACACTACAATGATACTAAATATCAGAAATATTAAGAATATCCACCAAATATTAAAATTATTCTTTTTTGTATAGATAAGTGCAAATAAGTTAAATACAATATTTAATGAAAGTAATAATAAAAATATTGTATTGGACGAATCCATGCTATAGTTAGGCAAAATAAACATAGAAATAAATAGTATTATAGACATCACAATAAACAATTTATATTTTTTATTGTCTATACTTTTCTTAGTCATAAAAATCAATATAATTATTTACCTCTTGTAGCTCTTTTAGAATCTCTGTCTTTGCTTCTAAGCTTTTCATGTTTTTTCCAAAACTCTTTATCAAGATTATTCATAGCTTCTTGCATAGCAGTTAGAATATTATATCCCCAAACCTTTGTTACAACAAAAGTACCTATTTGTGTAGGAAGCTGAGCTCTTATTGAATATTTTGTCTTTCCTCCTAGTTTTTGATGATGTTCTATAAACATATGTAATGGTTGTATCTCAGTAACCTTTGATATAGGTTTTATTGTTTTTTCAATTATACTATGAAGTTTTGCAACTGTCATAGAATCTTCATCTTCTAGCCCACTTATTTGAAAATAAGTAGTCTTCTTTGGCTTAAGCAAAAGTCTTAGAACATCCTTAGGTGTTATTATATCTACCTGACCGTTTACAATGAAAACTTGTTCATCGCTTGTTAAAACATCTATTACCTTGTCTGCTTTTGTGGGTTTTCTCAAGAAAGAAACTTCTTTCATTACAGTTGTAACAGGAATAGAGTCAAAATTCATCTTTTCTTTATAAGATTTTCCTTTCAGACCCCATCCTCTAGATTCTTTTGAAGTTTTTCCTTGCTCCATTAAATTAGCAAGCTCTAAAGTTCCAATAACACCTAAAAGTCTACCACCTTTAACAACAGGTATTCTAGAAATATTTTTCTGTGCAATCAAGTTTCTAACTTTCCCAATCTTATCTGTATCTTCTACAAAAAAACACTTCTTTGCAAGAGCATCTACATCAAATTCAATATCAACATTTTTCATTATATCTGTCTCTGATATAATACCTACAATATCTTTATCAACAACAGGTAATGCTCTTGAATTAGATTTTAATATAATTTCTGTTGCCTCTTCAAGAGTTTTGTTGCTGGCTATAGAAGGAATTGATTTTGTCAAACTAGCTACCTTTATAGAAGAAAGATCAGCTTCTTTTCTAACAATATCATTAAGAAAAACCAAGCCTTTTAGCTCTTTGCCTTTCATTACCAACAACTGATGTATATTATTTTCTCTCATCTTTCCAAGTGCTTGAGAAACAGGTTCATTTTCATCACAAACTATTACCTTTTTTGTCATCATATCTTTAACTTGCATATAATCACCATATCAAATTAAAGATTTGGAGCAGTAAACTGCGACATTATCTTTAACTTGCATAAAAATCATCCTAGTATACATCATATGTGCAGGGGTCGTATAAATATTCTACTGTTATGTACAAAAAAGAAATCTATATTAACTAAGGTTTATGTCTAGTAACCATATAAAAAGTTACATCAGATTCATTGTCTACAATAGCCCAAAGCATTTTAGCTCTTATATTATGAGCAAGTCTTACAGCTCTTGAAAGTTCTACAAATGACATTGTAAAATCTTCAGGTATAGCAAATACAATCCATTTTGTATGCTCTTTTGCAGATTTAGGACCTTTTTTTAACTGAACACCTCTTTCATATACCCTAAAATCACAACCAAACTTAAATCCAGTTCTTACAACAAGGCCTCTTTCTCTAAGGTCTTCGTAAACTCTAAATTTATGAGGAAATCTTTGATCTAAAGTACAAGCATACTCATAAAGCTCTTGAAAACTCATCTCTCTCTCATCCCTAAAAACTTTGATTCTCTCCCTCTTTATCAATAAACATGCTTCGCACATAGAAAGCTCAAGCCTATCTCCTAATTCTTTCCCATAAAATCCAGGTTCATATACTTGATCTATTTTATCAAAAACAACAACCTTTTCCCCTTCGAGCTTTGTATCAATAACTTCTTTTGGCTTTTCCCATTCAACCTGAGGCTTTTCCTTTTCATCTTCCCAAAGCTCAGTAGGTTCTGCTTGCTGCAAAAAATTGTTTGCAGCTTGTTTCTTCTTTTTATTTTTACCCATTTCAATCAATTCTAAATACCTTGAACTTCTAATTTACAAAGTTACATCAAGAACTAAAACTAGATTGAGAAAAACTCAACCTATCTGTTTTCTACTTCTTGTTAATAATATCATCATTAGATAACTTTTTAAAACATAAAAATAAATGGGATGAGAGGGATTTGAACCCTCGACACCACGGTCTTCAGCCGTGTGCTCTCCCGAGCTGAGCTACCATCCCTTAAGCGCCTCCGACCGGACTCGAACCGGCGACCCTGTGGTTAACAGCCACATGCTCTACCTACTGAGCTACAGAGGCATAAATTGGTTCTTTCAATATGTGAAGTAATCTTTAAAACTACTTTAAAGATCACTTACATCCCAAAAATAGTATCTATGATACTTTTTTGAGGATTTAAAAACTAATTTTCATCTAATATCATGGCAAAAACAGCTAAGAGCGGTAAACAAAGGGAAGAAAACATAAAAGTATGCCCTAAATGCGGTAATCAAATTTTAGCATATAGTGCTGGAATTGATATAGGACTTATATATGCAACATGTACAAACTGTGGATACAGAACAAATCAGAATATGTTTCCAGATATTCCTAGAAAAGAAGCAAATAAGTTGAAAGTGATAAAAGGAGAAAAATTAGCTCATTTAAGATCAAAACATTTTTTCTCTGGAGCCATGTCAAAATGGATAGGAATAACAATTATAATTCTTATACTTCTGGCAGCAGCAACTTTATTATTAAGGTGATTTATTGAAAATAATAATAGCAGGAAGTATGCAATTCTCTGACAAAATGATTGAAGTTAAATACTCTCTAGAAACCCTAGGACATCATGTTATTATAGACAAGTTTATAGAAAACTATGCAGGAAAGTCAGATGCTGAAATAGAGGTAGCTAAGAACCACGATAGAATGAATGACAGCGCAGCAAAAATATTCTGGGGTAGTATGGTTGACAGAGAAGCCATCTAGGTCCTTAATTTTGACAGACATGATATAACTAATTACATAGGAGGAAATACGTTGATAGATATGTCGTTTGCACATTTTCTAAACCAAAAAATATTTCTTTGGAATCCAATACCAGAAATTCAATACTACAAAAAAGAAATAGAATCTTTCAAGCCAATAATAATCCATGGAGATCTAAGCAAGATAAAATAATCTAATCCAAGAAATCCTTCTTCTTGATTTTCTCTGGTAAGTATTCATCTGTTATAAATCTAATTCCTCTGTTTGACAAAGCCTCTATTTCAGCTTTCACACCCTTCTCAACCATCAAGTTTATTTCTTTGCACCATTTTTTATTATTCTTAAACCAATCGTACTTCAATAGCTCTTTAGCTCTCTTAATGTCAACTTCCTTTGCTTTGATTATACACTTTTTCAAATCATAGTCATAGATATCTGAAATAGTTAGTCCAATAAATTTAGCTTCAGGTGTAGCTATCCTTTCAGAAATATGAGCCAAACTCATTGACCCAGATTTTATTACAGAATAAATATACCATCCATAAGAGTCAGCATCAGTTAAAACATAAACAGGAAGTTTATGTTCTTGATTTAACCTCTGTATAAGTAATCTAGTACCTCTTGATGCCTGACCTCCTGTTCCAATTATTACACAATTCTGTTTTTGCCAAAATTTATCTTCATGCAATCTTTCAAACCCTGCATTTTTCTCCACAACTACAACATAATCAGCCTCAACTTTCTTAAAATCTATTTCTTCAACAGTACTAGGTATAGACCATCCACCAGATCCTAGTTTAGACCAATCTATAGAGTCTCCTCTATCCTTGATAATAACGTTTCCAGCAACAATACCTTTTCTGTCAGTTGTCAAATGCATTTGCTCTCTTATTATATCAAGAGCAACTTCAATATCTACTATCAAAGGATCTGTCTCGCTTTGCTCATCAACAGTATTTTCATTTGTATCAGGTAACGTCCTTTTTAACGCATAATACATATCTCTGATACTTGTATGTATCTGCTCATCTATCAACCCTTTAGAATAAGCAGCTACCATCAAGGTCTGCATAAATTTCTTTGAATGAGCTACATTGAAAAAATATCTCTTAGAACTTTTATTTCCTAAGCCTAACTGTCCAGTTTTTTTATCAAAGATAATATTTGACAAGGCCCTGATAGGTATGTCTATATTTGGATTTTGTCTTTTTTCAATATCATCGATTACCTTTAATCCTAGTTTCTTGAATTTATCTGAAGTTTCTTTTCCTGCCATATTAATCAACCTTTTAAAAATTATTCTTCTACATCTTCTTCCTTCTTTTTAGCTTTAGGTTTTTCGTCTTGAGGAGCCTTCTCCTTGGCACCTTCAATTCCTTCTATTTCACCTTCCTCAGTAATTTTAACTCTATCGCCAATATAAGATTTTAATTTTTTCTCTAATTCTGCCTTATTCTTTCCAGACAAAATTGCCAAAGCTTCTGCAACTTCTGTTGAATATCTTTCAAATAAAAGAACTCTTCTCTTAGCCTCACCTGCTCTTCTCTTTCCAGACAAGTATCTTGACAGCTCACGTCCAATATCTTGCAATGCTAATTTCATCTCTTTAACAATATCAGGATAGGGTGCAATAGCTTCCTTACTTTCTGAAACAAAAGGAACCCAAACAGAACACATGTGAATAAGTATTACAATTGGACCTGTTGGCAAAGAATTGTTAGCTTGTTGTAATCCATATCTTTTCCAGTCAGTCTCTTTTACAGACTCTGCTGTTGCACAAGCTCCTGCTTGGTAAAGCAAAGGAACTTTGTTGGCAAATCTTATTAGCTCTCCTGAATCATTCTTAATATCTCCACCATAAACAACAGCTACTTCAATCATAAAAGGAAATCCTCTATAAACATCAGGATCTCTAGACCTTACTGAAATAAATTCAGCACCTGGAAACTCTTTTTTAAGTGATTTTTCCAAATCATCCTTTCCTACAGGAGACAAACAGTCTGTAGGAGGTCTTTGTATCTTCATTTTTGTTATTGCGTTAAGTACTTTTTCAATATCATCTCTTGTTAAGTCACTAGGTTTCTTATTTTCATCAACTTTTGCAATCTTGCAAATTTCTTTTGCAGTTGTAGCACCAACAGAAGAAAAATCATTTGTTATAAAAGATGCAAGAGATCTAGAACTTGTAGCACCAGCCATTCTTTGCAATATCCCAAACTCAACTCCATAAGGATGAGGTCTCATCTCTTTTGCTAATTTAGGTAATTCATTAGCAGTTCTGGGAAATGTTGTTTTAGTTCCGTCAGGTCCTGTATAAACTATTTTTGCAAAAGGATTTGATATAGATGTCTGTCTTAGAAAATCCTCAACCCATTTTCTATATCTTCCAGCAACATCTAATTCTATTTTAATTCCATGATCAAAGCTTGAATCCTGTGTTTCCTCCTTTAGTATTTCAGGTTCATTTTTCTTTGTATTTAGTTGAATTTCATAATAATGAGTTTTTTTGTCACTTTCAGTCTTAGACCATATCTTAGTAGAATTTCCAGTAGTAAGTTGTGAATACAAAACACAAGCAGATATCCCAATACCTTGCTGTCCTCTTCCTTGTTTTAATTTATGAAACTTACTTCCATAAAGAAGTTTACCAAAAACCCTAGTTATTTGATCTTTTACAATTCCAGGGCCATTATCCTGTATAGTTATTCTAAAAGAATCATCTTTCAATTGTCTTACCTTAACAGTTATGTCTGGAAGTATTCCAGATTCCTCACAAGCATCTAAACTATTATCAACAGCTTCCTTCACACACATTAATAGAGCTTTTGTAGGATTATCAAATCCAAGCAAATGTTTATTTTTCTCAAAAAACTCGCTAATACTTATTTCCTTCTGCTCCTTTCCCATCTCTTCAGCTGTCTTTCTTGAAGCCATCTTTATTATTCACCTATTAACAATATAAAATTACTCATCAAAAGTTTGTCTTCTTTTAAGATTTTGTCTTTCCAAAAAAGCGTATATAGCTCTATGTGAAAAGCCCTTTATAAACATTCCAATAGCATCTGTTAGATCTTTAACAGATTCGTATTCACCTATTATAGATACTGTTTTACCAAAAACAGATATATTTGTATTGGTAAGCCTTTCTAAATTCTCTCTAGACCTACCACCTTCACCTATTATTCTAGATTTAAGTCTTTTTAATTTTTTCTCGTCATTTGGAAGATAAACTACAGCAAAAGTATTATTTTCATCTGTAAGTTTTAATGCATTTTGTGGAGCAAACCCTCTTCCTATTGCAGTAACAATATTAGTGGCATCCATGACATTCAATGCGTCACCTTCTATTGATATTTCTTCATCTATTGTTAGCTTAACTTTCAATTTCTTCTCTATTTCCCTTCTGACAGATCCTTGTGCGCCTACAAGAACAGCTATTCTAGCAGCAGGAATTTTTAGTCTTTCAATCATAAAAACCACTTAATATCATGAGATTAGAAAAATTATAAAACTAATATACCCTTCCTTCTAAGCCATTCGCTTTGTGCAGGAGTATATTTCCAAATAACATTTGCAAATTTATCACCTTGTATATCCCAAGGTTCTATTATAACAGCATCCCCTTCTTTTATCCAAATCCGCTTTTTCATTTTTCCTGGTATTCTTCCTATTCTATATTTGTCATCTTGACATCTTATTTTTAGCTTATTTGCTCCTAATGTAGCCTCGACTATAGCCAATATCTCTTTTCCTCTAGGAGTTCTTACTCTTATCGGTTGTTCTTGATTTTCTTCCATATGGAAACCTCGTTTTGATAATTAGAAGGATTTTTTGAATACTTCTAAGTTTAATCATAATTTTATTTAATAGAGTATACATCTCTCATTAGCATCTTACCTTTCTTTGCTCCTACAACTTTAAATGACTTCTTCACTTCAAATTTCTTCCTCAAAAATTTTGCAAGATCTGAAGCATCAGATTTGCTTATAAAAAAAACATCATAACCATGTCTGCTCTGCTCAACCCAAGAAGTTTTAGGAATCATTTTTTTAACTCTTTCCACAATTCTATCTAAGTTATCCCCTCTTATTTGCATTTTAGCTTCATGGTATCTTCCAGATATTTTAACACAATTATCACACATCTTCTTTTTGATAGAAACATGTATGTCTTTTTCCTCTATTTTTCTTAATTTATTCAATAACCCAACAGCTTTTATTTTTACATCATATCCATCTTTGAAAGGTTTGTATGATAAATGAATCCTTTCAACTTTTCCAAATTTTTTCATATTAAGATTTATAAAATCCTCTAACATATCTCTTACATTTGAAAAATCCTTCCATTGTTGTAAATAATAATTATCTTCATTATCACATAGAATTATTCTAAGATCGTTTATCTCAAACAATTTGTTTTTCTGTAAAAAACAATCTTTACAAAAATTACCTGTTACAGCTTCCTTGCCACATAATATACAAAGCCTTATCATAAATCTATTTTAGAAGAAGAGTTTTAATTCAAATAAATCAAGTTAGTTCTTCAAAAAACTTAATAAAATCCTTCTAGCTCCTTTTGCAGTCTTTATTTTTATTAGTCTCTGTCTAAGAATTTCTCTCATTAATTAACCCTCGATTTAAGCAACTCTAGCAATTGGTCTTGCCATAGGTCTTTGAGCAACTGGTTTCTTGACTCTAGGATTTAATGCAAGAATAAGAGCATTTAGTCTGTTCTCCATTTTAGTTAGTCTTTCATTGTAGTCAGTAATTCCTCTTATTTCCTTTGCCTCAGGAAGTTCTTCTATTTCAATTCTAGAAAGAAAATCATTCATTTTGCTAACAATATTTGCAGAAGCATTTGCTAAATCTGCAATTCGTTCCATCATACTTCTATTCAATTTGACAATTTCATCAACACTTTGTTGATTTGCTTTTACTATAAGAAACATATCTTTCAAATCTCTATGAGTAACAGTATTATGTTCTAACTCTTCAACCCTTCTTTCTAATTTACGTACAGGGCTGATTGGTACAAGTTCAAATTCATGTTCTCTATTTTCTTGCTCAGCATCAATCATAGTATCTCAAATATACTTACCGTAAGCGGTATAAAAAGTTTTTAGAAAAAGACTATTTTCACTTTTTTACATTTTTGCCGTTTAAAAGTCCTATTCCAACAGCACCACCTACAACTACTGCACCTGCAGCAGCCAAAGCAACTAATGAAACATCTTTACCATATTCAGGTGGTTGAGAAACAGGAGATTCGTTTTGTGAAGGAGTAAATACAGTTCTTAATACACCATCTATGTAACTTCTATAAGGAGTATCAGCAGGTTTAACATTTTCTAACATAAAAAATCCTAACTCATGTCTATATCTTCCAGAAGCTAGTTCTACACCATTATCATTAGGATAACCAATTCTTATATCACGGTAAGAATCCCCTAAACGAAGAGATGGAAATCCAAAAGTTTTTTCATGTCTAGGAATATATAATACAAATTCTCCTTTCTTAGAGTCTATATCAAATCCTATAATTTCTTCAGAAATCATAACATCATCTTTACTCCATATCTCCCATACCGCCCATTCCTGGTGGCATTCCTCCAGGCATTCCGCCTCCTCCACCAGATCTAGCAGTAATTACATCATCTATTCTTAGAATCATTTCAGCAGCTTCTGTAGCAGACTTTATTGCCTGCTGCTTAATTTTCAATGGCTCTACCACACCTAGTTTGTTCATATCAGATATCTTTGATTGAAATACATCTATTCCATATCCAGCGTGTCCTTTTTCATGTTCGCTTCTTAAGTTCATTAATATTTCAATTGGATCAATTCCAGTTGATTCTGCTAATGTTCTTGGAACAATTTCAACAGCATCAGCAAAAGCGTTTATTGCTAGTTGCTCTCTTCCGCCAACTGTCTGGCTATACTCTCTAAGCTTTTTAGATAATTCAATTTCACAAGCTCCTCCACCAGCAACAAATTTGCCAACTTCTATAGCACTGATTATTCCAAATACAGCATCTTCCATAGCTCTTTTAGCTTCATCAACTACATGATCTGTCCCGCCTCTTATTAAAATACTGACAGATCTAGGATCTTTGCATTCTCTTACAAAAATCATATCTTCTCCAGATATTTTAACTTCTTCAACCAATCCAGCATGTCCTAAATCATCTTTTGTAAGTTCATCAACGTTAGAAACAATCTTTGCTCCAGTTGCCTTTGCAAGTTTTTCTATATCACTCTTTTTAGCTCTTCTTGCTGCAGCAATTCCTTTCTTTGCTAAATAATGCTGAGCAAGGTCATCTATTCCTTTCTGGCAGAATAAAACATTACATCCACTAGCTACTACTTTTTCAACCATATTTTTCAGCATTTTTGATTCTTGTTCAACAAATGCCTGTAATTGATCAGGTGATGTTATTCTTATTTGTGCGTCAGTTTCTGTTGATTTAACTTCCAAAGCACAATCAAGCAAGGCTATCTTAGCATCCTTAATTTTCTTTGGCATGTTAGAATGAACAATCTCCTTGTCTATAACAATACCGCTTATTAATTCAGTATCATCCATAGAGCCTCCTTGCTTTTTCTCTATCTTTATATCATCTTTATTTATCAAAACCTTTCCATTAGATGTTACAGCAACAGATGTTACAGCATCAACAGCAATTTTAGCCAAAGGCTCTTTAGCAGCCTCGCTACTTTTTCCAGTCATTGCTGTCATAGCAATCTGTTCTAGAATTTTTCTATCATTTATAGTAATATTTGTTCCAATAGATGGAAGAACTTCTAAAGCTTTTGTCTTAGCTAGTCTATATCCTCTTGTAATAACAGTAGGATGAATATTTTGTTCTAGCAAATCTCCAGCTTTCTTTAGCAATTCTCCTGCTAATATAACTGAAGTAGTAGTACCATCACCAACTTCTTCGTTCTGAGTCTTAGCAACTTCAACAATCATTTTAGCTGCTGGATGATCAATTTCCATTTCATCTAAAATAGTATATCCATCATTTGTTATAGTAATATCTCCTATAGAATCAACTAACATCTTGTCCATTCCTTTTGGACCTAATGTAGATCTAACATTATCAGCAACAGCTCTAGCTGCAGCAATATTTCTTGATTGCGCATCTTTACCAGTTTGTCTCAAAGTACCTTCTGGTAGAATAAAAATTGGTTGTCCACTCATTTGCATATTAAATCACCCTATTTTTCCTGCTTCTGCAGTATACTTTCATACACAGAAATCCTTTAATACCTTACGTTACCCTTTATAAACAACCAGATAATGATAGATACTCTCTAAGATAAATTCTATGAGGAATGAAAAAACCAACTTCTCTAAATCTTCTTCTATAATCAATCATTATAGGAACGCCTTCACCGTCACAAAAAATATCGTATTGACCAGAAGTTGTTGTAAATAAGTAAGCCATATTACCACTTCTTAACAATTTTCTTTAAGTCTTTTATAGAAAGGTCCTTTAGTTCTTGAGACTCTATTGTAGGTAACTGCGAGTCTATCTTATTATTAGATATTACTATTGCAGGTTTTTTAGTTATCTCTGAAAAGCTCTTTAGAGCAGGAAGGTTTTTCGCAAGCTTTCTATCATTATCTTCTGCATCTGATAAAACCATTATTTTCTCCTTTGCAATTATATTAAACGGCGTTTGATATATTGTGTCTGTTGAAAATCCCATTTTCTTCAGTAAATTACAAACTTCTTTTTCAAATAAAGTTGTAGGTGAGTTATCTTCATAATTTCCTATTTCTATATCAATATTGTCTATTATTGATGTACCTAGAAGCTTTTCCAGTCTTATAACAATATTATTTTCAGACAACGTTGTATTTTTTTCATGTTCATAGATGAATTTTTTTGAAACACCAACATTATAAGCTAGTTCCTTCTGTGTCAGCCTTTCTTGCTTTCTAGCTCTTCTAAGTTTTTCAGAGTCTATTTTATTAAAAAAACCTCCTCTTGTTCTATAAACATTAGGTATTTTCTCATCTAGAACATTTGATAATGTGGAAGAAGTCATTGTAGATATTCCATATCTCTCATATATTACATCATTTTCCAATATTTCTCTTCTAGTATGAGTTCCTATTATTGCTGTAAACGCAGACATATTATGTGAAAGCATTTTCAAGTTATTTGCTTGTGTCTCTTGTATAGAATCAACATTATCCAGAACTTTCAGTAAGCAAATATTATCTTTTCTTCTTGCAACCAAGTCAAAACATCCAGACCATTCTTGGAATACATAGTCACGTTCGTCCAATATTTTTTCAATCCTTTTTAATAACATTGTAATCCCTTAGAGTTAATTCTAATAATTAAATGTTAACTGACAGCCCATACGAGTCCACTACTTTGCTTGGCTCTAAATACTTGTAGTGGAGACAAATATTTAAGACTTGAGTGTGGTGTGCTGTTGTATTCTTTCTGAAATATTTTCAAGAGCTCATTGGTATGATCCAG
>JACRAC010000038.1 GCA_016213555.1 Candidatus Aenigmatarchaeota archaeon
AACACCTATTTAGCGAATAGGATGTTCGCTAAATAGAGTCTAATATACTAGGAAGCGAATATATATAGATTTGAATGAAAATTAATTAATGGGACAATTCAAGTATTCTAAAGAAGAACAATACAAACTTATAGGAAAGTTGATTCAGGAGATAAAGCTTAGGAAATATTCTTTTGAAACTGGAAAGAGTTATATAGCAATTATAAAGGAGTTTTTGAAATCAGGAAACCAGCCAAGAGAATTTTTGTTGATGTATACTGATAAAAGCAATTCTTATATGAGAAGTGTGTATTTTGCATTGAAATTTTTTTATGAAAATGTTCTTCAAGAGAGATTTAACGAAAGACTACCTTTAGCTAAAAAATCTCTTAAACTTCCTGTTGTTTTATCACGGGAAGAAGTATCTAGACTTATTGATGCTCCTAATAACATAAAACATAGGAATGTACTGATGTTTTTATACTATGCCGGACTGCGATTAAATGAGCTTATTGATCTTAGATGGGAAGACATAGATGCTGATAGAAATCTGATACATATAAAAGAAGGAAAAGGTGGAAAGGACAGAATAGTCTTTCTTCATGAAAAATTAAAGGGTTTGATAAACGGAAATAAAAATAGTATTATATTTTACTCTGAAAGAAATAAAAAATACAATAAAAGGACAATACAGCAAATAGTCAAAAACGCTTCAAAAATAGCTGGGATAAAGAAAAAAATAAGCCCGCATAGTTTACGTCATTCGTTTGCAACTCATCTTTTGGAAGGAGGTGCTGATATCAGATATATACAAAAACTTCTTGGTCATAAAAATCTACAAACAACTCAAATTTACACTCATGTTGCTAATAAAGATATTAAAAATTTGGCAAATCTTTTGTAAGTGAATTATATGGTGTTTTGAAAATGGTAAGAGTAGAAAAACTGATAATGCAGGGATTCAAGTCTTTTGCAAGCAAGGTGGAAATTCCTCTGCCTAGCGGATTCACTTGTATAGCTGGTCCAAATGGTTCTGGAAAATGCTTGAATTATGATAGTCTTGTGACTTTAGATAACGGGAATAATGTGAAGATAGGTGAACTTGTAGAAAGTAAGCTGAAAGATAATTATACTAAAATAGATGATGGTTTTGTAGCTAAAGGTGATGAGTCTAAAATTCTTACACTTGATAAAAATCTGAAAATAGAATCAAAAAAAATAAAAGCTTTTATTAAAAAGGTTTCTCCTGAAAAAATGCTTTTCATAAAAACTAGATCTGGAAGATATATAGAAGCCACACCATACCACCCATTTTTCAGTATAAATGACGATGGTATGTTTTCTATGGAAGCTAAAGATATAAAAATTGGCGCAAGAATTGCTGTACCAAGAGTAATAAAACAATTTAACAATGAAAAGGCAGAAGAAAAAGTTTTCAAAAACTTGTATGTGCCGTATAATAAAGATATAGAAAATGCGCTGAAAAACGAGATAATTAAAACCGGAAAGACGCAAAAAGAATTTTCTGAGATGATTGGTGTACCATATACTGTAATAAAAAGTTTCTTTGATAAACAGGCTATTCGCCATGACTATCTAAGCAAATTAGATAAATTTTATAATCTTGGTATAAATTCAAGAATTTTAAAGTCAAAAAATAAAGGTAAAATATTCAATTGTCCTGATATCTCTCCAGAACTTGCCAGATTTTTAGGATACGTCATATCTGAAGGTCGTTCTACAAATTCAAATCAAGTATGGTTTGTTAATGAAGATGAGGAACTAATAACAGATTTTGCTAATATATGCAATGACAGTCTTGGAATGAAAGCTAACATACTCTCTTATAAAGGAAATACAAAAGATGTCATTGTATACTCAAAGCCTTTGCAAATCTGGCTGCAAGAAACATTTGAAATGAAAATAGGGTCTAAATCAACTGAAAAATCTGTGCCAAATGCCATAATAAATGCTGATGAAATTATATCAAAAAATTTCTTATCCGCATTATTTGAAGGTGATGGACATTTTCATTTGAAAAATAGACAAACTTATTTTGAATATGCTACTGCAAGCAAAAATCTGGCTCATGGAATCCAGCATATCTTGCTAAGACTTGGGGTATTATCTAATGTAAAAGAGAAGATAAAATATGCTTCTAATACTGAGGATAAAACTAAAAGAAAATACTATTCTGTTTATGTTTATGGAGAATCCTTACATAAACTTTTGAACAATTTAGAACTAAGAGGTCGGAAGAGGCTGGTTGTAGAAAGAATAAAGGCTACCACATTTGATAGAAATCCTAATATAGATCTTATACCAGGAACCAATAAATTAATAAAGAATTTAGTCAAAGAGTGTAAAATAAACATTAAAAAAATACGTAAAGAATGCCCAAAACTTGCAGGGTATTATGAAAATAGGTGTATGGCTAGTAGACAAGGTATAGTAGAAATAATTGAAGTAATAAAGAAATATGGATTAGTAACGTCTGTAGCTGAAAATTTAATAAACCAGCTTAAATTATTGGCAGATTCTGATATATTTTGGGATGAAATAATTGAAGTTAAAGAAATAACTTCAAAAAAATGGGTTTATGATCTTGAGATAGAGGAGACTCATAATTATATTGCCAATGATTTCTTTGTCCACAATTCTAATATTATAGATGCTATTACATTTGTACTAGGGGTTACTTCTGCAAAAGCTATAAGAGCTCAGAAATTAGAAAAACTTATTTTCAACGGGGCTAGAAATAAAAAACCTGCCGAATTCTGTGAAGTTACGCTTGTATTGGATAATAGCGATCATAAAATACCTGGAGAAGAGGACGTAGTAAATGTTATCAGAAGGGTTAATAGAAGTGGGGTCTCTATATATAAAATAAATAATAAAACTGTCAATAAGAATAAAATAATAGACACTTTAGCTCACGCAAATCTTTCTCCAGATGGATATAACATTATAATGCAGGGAGATGTTACAAGAATAATAGAAATGTCTCCAAAACAAAGGAGAGAAATAATAGATGATATATCTGGTATAACTGAATTCAATGAGAAAAAAGAAGATGCTCTAAGAAAATTGGAAAAGGTTGAGACCAGAGTAAGAGAGTCTATGATAGTTATAGTGGAAAAGCAAAAAAGAATAGAACAGTTGAAAAAAGAAAAGGAAGCTGCAGAAAAATATATTGATTTAACAGAAGAGTTGAAAAAAACTACTGCTTCACTAATAAAATTTGATATAGATCAAGATGAGAAAGCTTTACAAGAACTAAAGACAGCTTCTCATGATAGCAAGAAGGAATTCGATGAAGTGGATAAAGAGTTGAAGAAATTTGAAAAGGATTTAGAGAAAAAAGAGCAGACATCAAAGAAAAAATCTGAAGAGATAATTGAAACAAGATCATTTGATACTATAAGAGAAATAGAAAAAACAACGTCTGAAATATTAAGAAAAAGGGATAAAATAGATGCTATAGAAAGAGAGATGAGTTATTTAACAAAGAATGAAAAAGATTTTTCAAACAAGCTTCCTATAAAAGTTGACAAATTTTCTTCTATCTTAAAAATAAGAGAAGGTTATTCTACAGCAATAGAGGTTGCTACTGGTAACCATGCTCATGATTTAATTGTAGACACTGATGATGATGCTGCTTTATGTATAAGAGTATTGAAAGAAAGACGATTAGGCAGAGCTAGATTTCTTCCACTTAATAAAATAAGGGGGCATATTTCTGATAAAATGTTTGACTTTAAGGGATTTCTTGGTCTTGCTATACATTTTGTAGAATATGATAAAAAATATACCTCTGCTGTTGAGTATGTTCTTGGAACTACACTTGTCTTTGATACACTTGATAATGCCAGAAGAGTTCGGGGACAGAGAATAGTTACGTTGGAAGGAGAATTGATAGAAAAGAGTGGAGCAATAATAGGAGGTCATCGAGAGAGAAAAAGTACTTTTGATGCTAGTAATCTTTTGAAGGAAAAGGAAATCTTATTAAGAGATATTGACGCTTTAGAAGACCATAGAGATATTTTGAGGGCTAAGGAGGAGGAGGAATCAAAGAAATTTACAGAAACTAAAAAAGAAAAGACTGAGTTAGATCAAGATCTTGAAGACATTAAAAAGTCTATAAAGGAGCTTGTTCAGAAGAAATTTGCAATAAATAATAAAATGAATAAAGATAAGATAGAACAGGCTAGAGTAGAGACTTCTCTTGAAGATCTTAAAAGGAAATTCAGAGAATACAAAGATATTCAAAAGTTTTTAGATCTTCCAAGGGACGAACTTCAGAGAAAAATATCATATGCGGTAGGTGAGATAAGAAGAATCGGTCCTGTTAATATAAAATCTATAGAAGAATATGAATCTATAGCTGTTGAGTTCGAGGAGATGAGAAAGAAGCTAGATAGTTTAATTGAAGAAAAAAATTCTATAGTCAATACGATAGCTGATATAGAGACCAGAAGAAAGGAGAAATTTTCTTCTGTATTAAATGAGATTGCCAAATACTTCAGTCAAATATACTATGATATGGTAGGTGGTGCTGGAACTGTAAGATTAGAAGATCCTAATAACATAGATTCTGGACTTGTTATAGAATCTTCGCCTGCTGGGAAAAGAGTAGTTGATTTAGATCTTATGTCTGGAGGTGAAAAGACAATGGCATCTTTAGGATTCTTATTTGCAATATTACAGCATTACGCATCTCCTTTCTATGTGTTAGATGAGGTAGATGCTGCGTTGGATAAAGTAAATAAGAAAAGGGTAGCTGATCTTGTTAAGAAATATTCTAAAAAAACACAATTCATAGTAATAAGCCACGACGATGTAACAATATCTACTGCTGACAAAGTGTTTGGAATAGCAAATCAAGACGGAGTGTCAAAGGTGTTTGGAATAGAGCTTCCAAAGAGATGATTTTATGCAAGAGGAACTATTGGTAAAGACAATTGTAACAGGAGCTGACTGGCAAGATGTATTGTCCAATATAATTATTGATCAGAACATGGATCCTTTGAATATAGATATAACAAAACTTTCTTCTGAATTTATGGACTATGTAAATAAATTAAAGGATTTTGATTTTAGAGTGCCTGCTAGATTTATTCTTATAGCTGCTATTTTGCTTAGTATGAAATGCGAAAAAGTTTTAGAAAAGGAAGAGGAAAGCTTGAGAAATATGCAAAAAAGAGAGTTTGAACAGCTTGATATTGATGTTCCTTTGGTAATGCCTCCAATAAAAAGAGAGCCTACTAGAAAAGTCACTTTATCAGAATTGATAAATGCTATGAGCAAGGTTCTTGATATAAAAGATCGGAAAGAGAGAATAATACCTATAGAAAGGAGGGCTCCTAATATCATCATAGAGGACACTGAGGACATAGAGAAAAGAATAGATAAAATCTATTCTAGATTGAAAGAAAAAGGATTCATAAGATTTTCTGATTTAGTTCCTATTTGGAAAAGAAAAGAGATAATAAACATGTTTATACCTATGCTTAGCCTTTATAACAGAGGACTTATAGACTGTGAACAAGAAGAAATGTTTAAAGATATTGATATGAAATTAAAGTGATTTTTATGGAAGACTCAAAAAAACTAGCATTAGTTGAAGCTGTTTTATTTGCAACAAATGATCCTTTAACTATAGAAGATATTAGAAAAATTACAAAGTTAAGAACAGAAACTATAGAAAACTTAATTAAAGTACTAAAAAAAAGATATGACAGACCTGAATATGGTATATTTTTGAGTGATACTGCTGGTTACAAACTTTCTGTAAAACAAGAATTCTCAACTAGTGTTTCTAATCTTGCAAAAGCTGATATGTCAAAAGGATTACTCAGAGTTTTGTCTGTAATTGCTTGTCATGAACCTGTAAAACAGGCTGATATAGTGAGAATAATAGGAAATAGAACTTATGACTATACAAAAACCTTGCAAGAAATGGGTTTTATTACATTTGAGAAAAAAGGAAGCACGAAAATTCTTAAAACAACAGCACAATTTGAACAGTATTTTGGAACGAGAAAAGAGGAAATAAAAAATCTCTATAAGAAAATGCAGGAAGACAAACCTGCTAAAAAAATTGAAGAGCCTAAGAGCTAATAAATCTTCTTTTCAACTGCTTTTAAAATATCCTTGAATACTTGATCTGCTGGATTATTTGCATCTATTACATAGGTGTTTGAAAAGAAATTCTTTAAAGAAAGATAGTTTTTTCTTACTTGTGTAAGGTGTTGCTCTGTCTCAAAAAGCTCTACACTATATCTAGAAGTTTTTATTCTTTCCAAAGCTATTTTTGGATGTGCATCTAAAAGTATTGTTATGTCTGGTTTTCTAAATATTGAATTTAATTGTTTTAAATGTTGTAAAGGAATATCCAAAGATCCGTATGCTATACTTGAAAGAATATATCTATCACATATAACTATAACATTCTTTTTCAAAACTGGTTCTATCTCCGATGCCAAATGATGAGCTCTATCTGCTACCAAAAGGGTTTGAAGAGCAATATTATTTGTAGACCATTCTTTTTTCAATGCTGCTTTTACTAAACCTCCTATAAGACTATTTGTAGGTTCTTTTGTAAGCAGAGTTTTCTTGCCTTTTTTCAATAGGTATTCATTCAATAATCCTGACTGAGTTGATAAACCTGCTCCATCTATTCCTTCTATAGTTATGAACATAAAAACACTTAGAATTTATTTATAATATTGAGGTATAATAAAGCTATGATAATTGCAATAATGCCTGCTCATAATGAAGATAAGGCTATAAAAAAGGTTGCCGAAAGAACAAAAAAATACGTAGACAAATTAATAATAGTAGATGACGCCTCTTCTGATAATACGAATGCTATTGTAAAAAAACTTGGGTCAATAGTTGTAACTCATAAGAAAAATAGAGGATTAGGAGGAGCATTGAGGTCTGGTTTCAAGAAAGCATTAGAAATTTCGAAGAGCGATGAAGACATAATAATTACTATAGATGCGGATGGTCAACATGTACCAGAAGAAATTCCTATATTTGTAAAAGAGATAAATAAGGGATATGGGTTTGTTCTTGGAAAAAGAGATTTGAGCAAATATCCATTTGTCAAGAAGTTTGGAAACTTCTTTCTAAATTTATTTACTAACGTAGTATGCGGAACAAATCTAAAAGATACTGAAAGCGGTTTTAGAGCTTTTACAAGAAAATCATTGAAAAAAATGACATTCAAAGGAGAAAGATATGAAATTGCTGCAGAAATACTATACCAAATAGGTAAAAATAAGGTAAAGTCTTCAAATGTTGATATTACCATTCCTATATATGTAAAAGGTGTTGGTGTATTTGATGGTTTCAAGAATTTCTGGTATCTGTTAAAAATAAGATTTAGTTGATTGAAGATAGATCAAAAATATCTCCAATATTAAAATCTTGAGTTGAGTTTGCCTTTAACTCAAGCACATATGATGCTGGTACTGAAGTCCTCCATGATTGGCATGGCATTGATTTACATGGTTCTGCATTTCTCACTATATTAACTATTTTACCATCGTTGTTCATCCAAATTATATCTATTGAAAAAGACATGTTTGGCATCCATATTCCATAATAGCTTTCTCTATCATATACGAATAACATTCCTTCATTGTCTTTCAGAGGTGAATGAAACATTAACCCGCGTGTCCAGGTTTCTGGAGTATCTGCTATTTCCACTGAAATTTGTCTACCATTAATAGATACTATAGACTTACTCAAAACTTTTCCACTAGGCATAAAATATGGTGAGATAGAAAAGAATAAGAAGACACCTACAAGGATTGCTATAGATATATAAACTATATTTGATCTAAAAAAGTTTTTCATATTTTACACCTTGTCTTTTCTTCCTCTTCCTTATATATTTCTTTTAATAAGTTGTATGAAGTTTCTTGCTCTTGCCAATAAGGTTCTTTTGCAAATCTAATCATTGATATTGCTTTCCAAGTAAACTCTGATACCATAGTTATGCTTGGAACTCCTTTAGGACGGCCTGAAATCCTTTGTTGTTTATCATCCTCTTTGGAAACATAAAATACTTTTTCATTTTGTTTCTTTAATTTTCTTTGTTCAAAATCAACATCTATAACATATCCCATACTATCACAGTCTATTAAATTTATACCCTAATTTTTCAAAGATCTTTTTCATTTTTAAGGAATCTTTCCATGTTATCGGACTTTCGCTTATTATTGTACAATTTATTTTTCTATCCAATAATTCTTTTGCAAATGGCTCAAATGGGGGATTATTATCCAGAGGAAGATGGTTTAACTCTCCTTTGTCAGAATAATTTATTCCTGAAAATTGAAAATGTATTGGATGTTTTATTTTCTTCAATTTATTAAGAACTTCTGAAAAATCTATTTTTCCCATTCCTTTTGCATATAAATGAGCTAGATCTACACATAAATGGCTCTTAGACTTTATAGATATTTCTATTATTTCATCTAAAGTTCCAAAAGCTGAATGCTTTCCAGATGTTTCTGGGCATAAAACAGAGTTCCATTTATTCTCTTTTAAAATTTCATTCATTTCTTCTATTTCGTTTAATACAATGGAAAATGCTGTTTCTTTGGAGAGTTTTCCATAATATGCAGGATGAAAAACTACACTAGTTGGATCTTCCTTAGAACCAAAAAAATGTCCTCTTTCGCAAGAATCTAAAATACGCTTTTTACTATCTTTTATTTTTTGAGGATCTTCTGAAAGAAGGTTGATGTAATAAGGTCCGTGAATACTTAGACGTATTCCATGTTTTTTAGACTCTTCACCAACTTGTTTAGCTAAATCTAAGCTCATCCTAACTCCGTGAGTAAACTGCACTTCTAGTGCTTGAAGACCTAATCTCTTTACTTCAGCAATACCATCAAATGTACTTGCCATAGGTGAACCTGCTGGACCTAATTTTATTTTTTGCATTTTCAAAACCTGATTACTGACAGAATAAATAATATTCCTCCTATTACATATATTAATTGTAATTTTAGATAGCTTTTTGTGACATCTTTTTTCATTTTTTTATGCACTATCATCACAAAAGCTCCACACAACAAAGCAACCCATGCTAGGAAGTTGAGAAATCCTAGAAGCGTAAGGTAAACTATTACAAGGCCTGCCAAAGCTACAAAAGCTCCTGATATATTTTTCATTGTCTTAATTCCTAGTCGTGTTGATGTTGTTTTTACCCTACCTTTTTTGTCATCTTTAATATCTCTGACTTGGAGAAGTATATGACCACTGGTCGCTATGAATAAAGGTACCAATCCTAACAAATGCTGCTCTATTGATAAAGGAAATCCTGAAATGAATAAAGCTAGGTAGTAAGGAATACATCCATATGCGGTTCCATTATAAATCCAGTCTAAATAAGGTCTTTCCTTTATTCTAATTGGTGGTGCTGAATATGAATATACCATGAGGTTTGCTATTAAAACTAAAATTAGAGATTGAATATT
Organism: Candidatus Aenigmatarchaeota archaeon; assembly: GCA_016213555.1. Classification (GTDB taxonomy): domain Archaea; phylum Aenigmatarchaeota; class Aenigmatarchaeia; order GW2011-AR5; family JACRAC01; genus JACRAC01. Next base: position 9,477 of record JACRAC010000038.1, read on the forward strand.
TAGAAATAACACAGATAACAATATTGTTATTGTCATCAAAAATAAACTAACCCATAATGTAACTTGTTTAGATATTTTTCCAGCTGCTACTGGAAATCTATATAATTGTTTGCTCTTTCTATCTGTTTCATAATCATAATAATGGTTAAGTGTTATAGACACTGTACAAAGCATTACAGCTATCAAAGCACCAATAAAATATATAGATGTAAAAATACCAGAAGCTAGAACTCCTATTAAAAATATACCTAATCCAAAAGCCCATAAATTAGGTCTGATAAAGTGATTCCATTTATTCAAATCCATTTAATCACTTATACTAGAAATCTTACTATTAAAGTCATTGCTGCAATTGCTAAACTAAAATATACTACATATTCTGGTCTTATTTTTATCTGGCTTTCTTCTTCATCAAAGTATCTAATTAAGCCAGCTGTACTCATTGGTGCGTATTGTTGTTTTTCTGCCATATTTTCACTTTCTTTATAATTTATTTAAGCTTGTTTTTCAATCAAAATAAATAAGGTAATCTATCATAGCCTACCTTTTGTAGAGATTCTGCTATAAGCATGCTTTTTACTAAAGTTTCAAAAGCTGAATATCTCTTGCAACATTTGTCTTTGCACTATTAAAGTTTGCACCTACGTACACTGGGCCGTTTCATCTCAAAAGAGTTCGTTTCTGTTCCCATACCATTGATATGATCGTATTGGTACTCATCTATGAAGTGATGGCATTCCTACCATATCTTACGACTACGTCTTTATACTACATTTCTGCAGTATAGGTGGGTAGAGCTTCCTCAACAAGAATCTATTGGAACTAATTTTCATTAGCCAATTGCCGTGATTTTACTCAAGACAAAAGATCTTACCGAAAGTTGCGCAATAGATTACCTTAAAATTAATAACCTAAGAAACTATATAAGCCTTTAGTTACTATATAATGGTTACTATCTATAGGTGTTAAAATGTTGATTGATGGACAAACTGCTGAATATAGATTATCAGAAATAACTAGAATATTTTCTGAATCTAGTACCCATGAGATATATTCAAATGCTACAATAAACTTTTCGTCTAAAGGAACATCATTTCAAGTTGTTGTTGAATATGATAAACCATGTTCCTTGGACAATTCTACTGGTGATGTACCTTATATAGTAGGAACCTCAACTGCTGTTAGTTTAATGTATGCAGGTCCTGAAACGTGGATTGTAACTGACTTATTTTCAAAAGAGGGAATTGCTTTTTTAAGCACTTTTGATGAAGGTAAAGAATATTTTAAAAAATCACTACAAAACCTTCCAGAATATATATCCCAACAACAAGTAGAAAGTCAGATATAAAGGCTTTTTCTTATAATTGATAATAGTGGTTATAATGAAACAAATATCGTCTGGCATATTCAAGGATGAAAACCGATTATATACAAAGAATCTAATACTAGGCAAAAGAGTTTATGGAGAAAAACTTGTTGACGTAAAAGATACACAGCTAAGAGAGTGGGATCCTACTCGTAGCAAACTAGCTGCAGCTATCTTGAACGGAATGAACATAAATCCTATAAAAGAAGGTTCAAAAGTATTGTATCTAGGAGCTTCTACAGGTACTACACCTTCACACATAAGTGATATTGTAGGTCCTAAGGGTATTGTATATTGTTTGGAGTTTGCTGAAAGAGTTTTTAGATCTGTAGTTGAACTACAGAAAGATAGAAAGAATATTGCTCCTATATTAGTTGATGCTAGAAAACCAGAAGAATACAGTTGGATAGAAGAATGTGATATAGTATATGTTGATATTGCCCAACCAGATGAGACTGAAATTTCTATAAGAAATGCAAAAGAATTTCTAAAATTTAATGGTTATATGTTAATAGCTATAAAATCTAGAAGCATAGATGTTACGAAAGATCCTAAGCAAGTATACAAAGAAGAAAAAATAAAATTACAAGAGAGTGATTTTGAAATAGTTGATATTATAAATCTAGAGCCATACGAAAAAGACCATGCTATGATAGTTTGTAAGAAGTGATTATTAATTAATTATTGCTAAAATATTATCTATCAAAAGATTCCAATCTTTCTCATCTATTGTTACACCGCCTGCAGCTTCATGTCCACCTGCTTGTCCACTAAGACCTTCCATAGCTTTTTTTAGTACTTTATCCACGTTGAATTTCTTTGATTGGTTTCTAACAGAAGAGTTTATCTTTTTACCGACTTTTTCATAGACCATGACAAATTTATCTTTTTGTTTTTCTGCTAATCTTGTAGAAATCTCTGATCTTAAATTAAATTTAGAAGATATTTCATATAAAACTAGGTTTCCTACTGTTTTTGACTGATCTTGAGCATTGGATAGAATTGCAGTTTTTTCACTTTCTATTTCTTCATAAGATTTCATAAATTCTTGTGTTTCTAGTATTTTTTCGGGATCTTTAATCGCCATCAAAGCTCCTACTATTTGTTCACATGTCATCGCACGTGTAGCTTTCTGACTATCTAAAATTGCTACGGCTTTATGAAGTTTTCTTAGGTCATATTTTTTTTGAGCTTCTTTTATCAAATCTTGGGAACTTGATAAATCATAATCTGCTATTGCTCCTAAAGCACCTATCCATTCTATTCCTTCTATACTGCTATCCAATTTTGATATTATTTTATAAGATAAGTAACTAGCTGATTGGTAAATTTTAGGATCCTTTAATCTTGGATTAAAATGAATCACATTATTGGAGTTTAGGTCTTGCGCTATCAGATGATGGTCTATAATTAGAACATCTGCTATTCCTTTTATTTTTTTTACTACTGTTGCAGATTGGTCTATGGCCATATCAAGAAATATTATTTTATTAGGAACCCCTGTTTGCATTCTTCTTATAAGATTCTTGTCAGGCGGCATTGGCTGGGATATTATATACGGATCGTTTCCTAATTTGTTAAGATATTTTTTTACTATAGTGCAACTACACATTCCGTCTAAATCGTTATTGAAAACTATGATAACTCCATCTTTCTCTTTTATATTTTTTAGAAAATTCATAGCTTTTTTTGTTAGTTCTTCCATAAAAAGAAACACCTTTAATCTAAAATTTAATACTATAAATTATAGTTCGAAATTAAAGCTTAAATGCTAACTATTCAGCCTAAAGAATTGAATTAATCAGATTTTTTCAATACCTATTTCTGTCTTTTGTTGATCAAATTCCATAAAATCTTTCTTGCCTTTTATTTTTCCAAAGCTTATAGATTTTGCTCCTATCTCTAACTTTATTTCATCTATAAATTCTCCTAAATCTTCTTCAGAACAAGAGAGATATATGTTGATTCTGTCTTTGACTACTAAAGAATTTTTCTTTCTCATATCCTGTATCTTTCTTATGACTTCTCTGACAAAAGCTTCTTGTCTTAGTTCAGGTGTGATTTCTGCATCTAAATATACTTTTATTCCTTCTACTTCCTTGAATTCTGGAGCATTGCCAAATTTTATGTCTTTTACGTTACATAATTGTTTTATAATATCTGCATAGATTTTTATGGCATTTTTAACGTCATTTTCTCTAGAATCTATTATTATTAAGTTCAAAGGCCATCTTAGTTTGACTTTCTTTTCCTGTCTTATATTATTTGATATCTCAATTGTTTTCAATGCTATGTCCATATATTTCTCCAAGTCAGTATTAATCATGTCCTTATCTTCAACTGGCCAATTACATAAGTGGACAGATTCTATAGTTTCTCCTAAAGGTCTTAACACGCTCTGATGTATTTTCTCTGAGACAAAAGGACATATAGGAGCTAGTAATCTTGACAGGGTTTTAGATACTTCATATAGCGTATAGAATGCTCCGTCATCTCCTCCATAAGCTGGCCATACTCTATCTCTTATGAGTTTAATATATGTTCTTGAAAAATCGTTTATTATGAAACTAAGTATTTCATCTACTGCTTTGTGAGGATTGTATGATTCCAAGTGCTTAGTTGAGCTTCTTACTAGAGAGTTTAGTTTAGATAATATCCATTTATCTTCTATCTTTAGTTCGCCTTTCTTGACTCTAGTAACGTAAGTCTTTACAAATTCAAATGTATTCTCTATTATCAAGAACTGTTTTGACAAAGCATCTGCATTCTTAATATTGAAATAATAATCATCCCAAGGAGCACTGCTTAACAAGTATAGCCGTAAAATATCTCTGTTATATTTTGCTATCAGATTTGGTGGGTATTCTATATTTCCTCTGCTCTTTGACATCTTTATTCCTTTGGCATCTAACATGAATCCATGGAACAATATGTTTTTGAAAGGAGCTCTTCCAAAAGCTATAACACTTGTTATCAACTGAGAATTCCACCAGCCTCTTATCTGATCAGGGCCTTCTATGTTAAGATCAGCTGGCCAAATATGTTCAAATGTTTCTTTTTCTTTTGGATAGCCTAAAGATCCCCAAGATGCTACACCTGAGTCAAACCAAACATCTAGAACATCTGGTATTCTTTTCATGTCTCCATTGCAAGTACATTTTATTATAACTTCGTCTATGTAAGGTCTATGAAGATCTTTTGGAACTTTTTTATTTTTAGACAATTGTTCTAGCTCTTGCATAGATCCTATAACATCTGTTTTTTCACACTTTTCACAAATCCATATTGGTAATGGTATTCCCCAGTATCTTTGTCTAGATACTGGCCAATCTCCTAAAGATTCTAACCAATTATGCATTCTACTTTTTGCCCAATCTGGATGCCAATTTACTTTCTTATTTTCTTCTATTAACTTTTCTCTAATATTTGTTATTTTGAAAAACCATTGATTAACAGCTAACAATAAAAGGGTAGAATCACATCTCCAACAACAAGGATAGTCATGAACTATCTTCTCTTCACCAAATAAACAACCAACACTATCAACTTCTTTTATTACATCTAAGTTAGCTTGTTTTGCAAATGCTCCTGAAAATTTTCCGCATCTTTCATCAAACTTACCATCAAGTTTTACTGGACAAATTATAGGCATTTTATATTCAACTCCTACTCTATAATCTTCTTTACCATGTCCAGGAGCACTATGAACAACTCCTGTACCGTCTTCTAGATTTACATATTGTTCAGATAGAGCTACCCTATATCCTCCTTTTTCTTCTACTTCTTTTTCAAAACTAATAACATGAGCTAGTGGATTTTTATATCTCATTCCTTCTAACTTCTTTCCTTTGAATGTTTCGAGTATCTTGTATGATTTGTCTCCTAAAACTTTCTCTACAAGATCTTTTGCCATTATCAAGATTTCTTTATTATCCAATCTTACTTTAACATAATCTGCTTTTGGATGAACCATAGAAAATACGTTAGCTAATAATGTCCATGGTGTTGTTGTCCATCCTAATAGGAAGGTGTTTTTCTCTTCTACAACAGGGAATTTTACATATATAGAAGGATCTGTCATCTTCTTGTATTCTATCTCATTATAAGCTACAGCAGTTTCGCATTTAGGACAAACATGTACTGGATAAAGTCCTCTATAAAGAAGCCCTTTTTGAAAAGCTACTTTGAAAGTATGCCAAGCAGATTCTATATATTCGTTTGATAATGTTAGATATGGATTTTGAAAATCTAACCATACTCCTAAGTCTTGAAATTCAGAATTCATTGTATCTATATGTTCTGTTGCAAACTTCTTGCATTGCTGGTTGAATTTTTCTATACCATATGTTTCTATTTCATGCTTATGCTTGAAGTTTAGAAGAGCTTCTACCTTTTTTTCTATTGGTAATCCATGAGTATCATAGCCTGCTTTGTCCCATACATTAAATCCTTTCATCCTCCAGAATCTTACGTTAGAATCTTTCAATATTTTGTTCCATGCAGTTCCAATATGTATATTTCCTGACGCATAAGGAGGGCCATCTAGAAAATAGAATTTTTTTGCATTTATCCTAACATCTTTTGCTTTGTTATGAATATTATTTTTCTCCCAGAACTGCATTATTTTCTTTTCTTCTTCAGGTTTCATTAAATCAACTCGATACAACAAAGAATAAAATTCTTTGTGTACACAAGGAACCAAAGTCCTTGTAGTATCAGCAGAGTCTTTCCTACTTTAATTATTTCTATCTACAAACTAAAGGATTAAAAGGGTTTTGTTAACCCAAATAATCTTTAAATTTTAAATGATTCTCTAATTAATTGCTATTGTAAGATGGCTGCGGTGATGTAACGGTAGCATAAGAGCCTGTGGAGCTCTTCGTCCGGGTTCGAATCCCGGCCACGGCCCTAGTTCTTTATATCCTAGCTTTCTAAATATCTTTAAGTTGAAAAAAAAGAGATTTATGAGGTGTTTTGAAAATGGTAGCAAAAAAGAAAGTTAAAAAAGCAGCAAAGAAATCTTCTGCAAAAATGTGTAAAGCTTGTGGAAAGAAAGATTGTTGTTGCTGTTAAGGTGACTAGAAATTGTTTTTAAGGAAAGAGATTATTTCTTTTCCTACTTCTTCTAATTGTTTTCTTTTATCAAAATCATGTCCAGCTCCTTTTATTATAATTAATTTTCCTTTATGGCAAATTTTTGAGTACTTTATAGAATCTTCACAAGGAACAAGAAGATCTTTGTCTCCATGTATAAACAAAACTGGAATGTCTAATTTTTCCAAAGCTTTCCATGGATTAAACTGTTGCATATCTTCGTATAGAGCTTTTCCTACCTTGTAACCGCCAAATATTTTTATATAACCCTTTTTCTTCATCTCATTAATTTTGGACTTTATTATATAACTTGCCCATTTTGTTTTCGGATCCAATATACTACTATAGTCTACCAAGGCAGCAACTAAAATAACAGATTTTATGTTAGGTTCTTCTTCAGAAAACATTAAAGCAGGACCACCTGAAAAAGAATTTGCAAGTATTATAAACTCTTCGTAACCTCTTTCTTTTAAGAATTTTATGGAATTTTTTATATCAGTTTTCCATCCTTTAACTGTTAAATCAAGAGAATCTCCTTCGCTTTCTCCATGTGATCTAATATCAAAGCGTAGAGAATCATAGTTTTCTTGAAGCAGGACTTCTGAAAGCTCTTTGAACTGAGATATATCTTTTGAAACCGTTATACCATGACAAAGCAAAACACATTTTTTTGATTTTTTTTCAGAACTTGAAAGAACACCATATAGTATTAAGCTATCGCTTTTGAACCAGATTTTTTCTTCCATATATTTACATCCCACGTCTTCTTTAAATATTTTTAAGTTCATATTACTGAAAGGTGCTAATACAATGCAGGTACAAAAAGATGTAAATGGTGAATGTCCCCATGGTAAGGGACTGTCTTCACAAATAACTCTAGAAAGAGTATAATTTCTTTAGATATTGATAGCATTAGCGCTCAAAATTCTGTAGTAAAAATTGATGAAAAAGGTAGGATTTCTTTACCTGCTGATCTCCGAAGAAGTCTAGGATTGGACAAAGGAGATATGCTTATTCTTAACTTCTCTTTATTCAAAAGGGAGATTGTTCTTAGAAGGGGTGATAAGAATGAATAAGTATGCAAAGATAGCTGAAAAGAAACTTAGAGTTCTGGATTCATGGCGCAACATTACAGGAATGAGTGTCACACGTCAATATTCTGGTAGCACATATGATGTAGAGGCTTATGAGTCAGTTTTGTCTGGTATAGAATCTACATATCAGAGAAGAAGAGCTCAAATATTAGAAGAACAAATACGTGGTGAACGTGGATTAAAAGGCAAAGAACTATATCGAGCTTCAAGAATGCCATGAAATGTCGTTTGTTTTATTTTTGTTATTTATTAATGTAAATTGAAAGAAATATATACGAGTGATATTATGACAGATTTTCAAACACCAAGAGGAACTAGAGACTTTTTGCCTAAAGATGCTCTAAAAAGGCAGATTGTTCTAGAAAAAATTAGAAGAATATTTGAACTTTGGGGATTTGATCCTTTGGAAACGCCTGCTTTTGAAGAGTGGCGATTGCTTGCTGCAAAATCTGGTGGCGGAGAGGCTATAAGAGAAGAGGTATATTATTTCAAAGATAAATCAGAAAGGGAGTTAGGGTTAAGATTTGATTTAACTGTACCTACTGCAAGGGTTGTTGCAATAAACCCAAATATTCCAAAGCCTTTCAAAAGATATCAAATAGGTAATGTGTGGAGATATGATAGACCTGGTGCAGGAAGATATAGAGAGTTTACACAAGCAGATATTGATATATTTGGTTCTTCTATGATAGATGCAGATGCTTTGGTTGTTGGAGTTGCTTGTAACTGCTTATATGAGCTTGGATTCAAGGATTTTATTGTTCGTCTGAATAGCAGAAAGCTCATAGAAAAAATTGTTCTATCTATTGGAGTTGAGCAAGAAAAAGTCATAGACATATTTAGATCTATTGATAAATTAGAAAAAATTGGTGAAGATGGAGTAAGGGATGAACTACAGAAAAAAGGTTTTGAGCTATCTGTTATAAAAAATGTTTTGAAGCTTATTTCTTTTAATTTAGACACTTTAAAATCAAAAGGGTTTATAGAAGATATTCAGAAGCTGGAAGATATAGTAGAAAAAGTAAAGGACTTTGGTTATGATAACGTAAAGATTGATATTTCTCTTGTAAGAGGACTTGAATACTATACAGACTCTGTTTTTGAGGTTATCCTTCCTGAGAATAAAGCATTGACAATAACTGCTGGTGGCAGGTACGATAATCTTATTGAAGTATATGGTGGTAAATCTACACCAGCTGTTGGAATTAGTTTGGGAATTGATAGAATTATTTTTGTTATGGAGGAAAGAAATATGTTTAATGAAAAAGAGACTAATGCAAGAATGTTCTTGGTTTCTATAGGAGATTCTTCAAAAGTCAACAGGCAGGTAATAAGGCTTTCTTCTTTGCTTAGAAAGATTGGAATACCAAATGAATATGATATCATGTCTCGCTCATTAAGCAAACAGCTTGACTACATAAATACAAAGAATATTCCTTATGCAATAATAGTTGGAGAAAAAGAATTAGATAGAAATGTTGTAAAGCTAAAAGATATGAAATCTGGTGAAGAGCAAGAGCTTTCTATAGCTGGCTTTGAAAAGGAGATTGGTAAATTGGTTGATTAAAATGAAGCTTTATAGGTTTAGTCCAATAAATTCTGAAGCTCAATTATTGAAAGCAATAAAATATACTACACTACAAACTACAAAATTATGCAAGCGGGTTATTGGAAAAGATCTTCCTATATCTTATTTGACTATATTTTCTCACTATGAAAAAGAATACAATTTTCTTATAAAATTGTTAAATAAAATAGGTAAGTACTACAATGAAAATAATGGGCTTCGTATAGTTCTTAATAAACCTGTAAGTGTTAACTGACAGCCCATACGAGTCCACTACTTTGCTTGGCTCTAAATACTTGTAGTGGAGACAAATATTTAAGACTTGAGTGTGGTGTGCTGTTGTATTCTTTCTGAAATATTTTCAAGAGCTCATTGGTATGATCCAG
>JACRAC010000040.1 GCA_016213555.1 Candidatus Aenigmatarchaeota archaeon
ATATAGAAAAGTAAACTTCTTTAAGCTTGATTTTACTTCTACATCTCCAGAAAATTTACCACAAACTACCTGATTAACGCCTATAGAGTTATCAGGAAATCTTCTACATATATTAGGTTTGTTTTCATAACCATGTTTTATCTGTATGCTACATTTGTTGTCAGTAAGAAAAACACATTTACTTTCTTTTCTTTTTAGAATTATTTCTCCATCATGCTCTTGAGTAAAATTATTATATCCTAGGGCTTCTATTTTCTTAATATCCTCTCCATCTATAGAAACAATCATCTTACAGCATCTGCCACATTGTGTACATTCCCATGTCATAAAAATCATTTTACATGTTTTAAAAATTCTTCTCTGCTAATTTTCAAATCCTGTTTAATTATTTTATTTATTAAACCAGGTCCTATTTCTTCTCCTGAATGATGAGGTATACTAAGAATTCTTCCATCTGGATGTCTATATATCATATGACTTCCTGTTGTGTGACTATACACAAATCCAAATTTCTCAACTATTTTAGCTAACCTCTTTGCCTGTAAGCTTAGGTAGCTTTGTCAAAGAACTACACCTCTATTTGCTCAACACCAATAAATTTTTCAGAAAAACTAATGTCTTTATTTGTTTCTAAGTATGCTTGTATAGCTTCTTTAGTTCTTTCCATCAACTGTTTTACTGTTTTTGCCTGTGTATGACATCCGGGAAGTTCAACTACTTCAGAAACAAACCATCCTTCCTCATCCTTTTCTATTATAACATTATACTTTCTTTTCATTTAGTAACCTCTATAATGATATTAGATTCTAAGCTTATATTTCTTTATTTTTATTTACAAGCTTTCTTTTCAATGTATCTAAAAGTTCTGGAAATTCTGTTTTTCCTACATCACTACTAAAATGACCTTGATCAAGGTATTCGTGATATTCTGTATTTAGCATTTTATGCACATGTCTAGCTTCTTCTATAGAAATAAAAGGATCATTTAGCGAGTGGAACTGTATTATCCATTTGACATTTTGCTTTATTTTGTTCCATTGCCAAGGATAATTAAAATATCCACTAATTTTTTCTCTTTCATCTCCAAGATCAGTATGGCAAGCGCTTACAAGAACAATGCCTTGTAGTTTGTGTGTTTCTGCATATCTTAACGCAGCAACAGCTCCTGAAGAATGACCTATCAAAATAGAGTTTTCATCAACATGTTTTTGTATGAAGGGCAACCAAAATTCTTTTCTAGCTAAATCTGCATCAGGCATATTTTTAGCAACAATTTCCAGTCCAAGTTCTCCAATTTCCTTAACAATCCATGGGTACCAGATTTCAGACATATCTGCATTTCCATTCCCAGGAACTAACATTACTTTCATGATAATCAGCTATGCTGGAAATAAGTATTTTTGAACTTCTGATAGAAATTGAATTCATCTAGTATCACAACTTTCATAGGATCTCCTTTTTCTATTGTAAATTCTGAGCCTTCTTTGATATAATCTCCAGAATGCCCATCTACTATAAGAGCACACTCACCTTGGGTTATTTTTACTTCTATTTTCTTGTTAGCAGGTATTACCATAGGTTTTATTCTTGAATGAAATGGATATAGAGGAACAATATGTATAACATCCAAGTTAGGATCTATCATAGATCCTCCTGCTGAAGTAGCATACGCAGTAGATCCAGAAGGAGTAGAAAACAATATACCATCTCCCCAAAAGTCAAATTCAGTTTTGTCAATTATAAATTTTGATTTCAATATCTTAGAAGGTCTTTTTCTTGCAAAAGCAATTTCATTAAGGCAAAGAGGAAATTCAGTATGAAATACTCTGTCTACTAAACGTTTTTTTACTCTAGAACACTTCAATCTAAGCCTTTCCTGTATTGTAAACTCATAATGAAGTATTTTATTGATATTTTTTGTTAAGTTCTTGAAATCAGTTGTACAAAGAAATCCATATCCTTCCAGTTTAACAGGTAATACAGGTACTTTTGCCTGATAAGCAGTCCATAAAAATGTTCCATCTCCTCCTAGGGTAATTATCATATCTCCTGCAAATCCTTTTACAGATGTTCCCAAATCTCTGAATCTTCTAAGTTTTCTTGCAGTAGATTGGTCAAATAACAGCTTTATACCTTTTTCATCCCTAAGAAGTTTTTCTAATTTTCTAGCAGCTTGAAGTCCTGCTGCATTCTGTTTAGCGACTACTAAAATATTCATTTACACACCTTTTAGATATGAATCATGTAGTTGCTAAAATTGAGCAGAACTTGCTTCTGATTCAAGCTTAGCCACAACAAGTATATTCATAATATGGTTATAGAAAGAAGAGATTTAAGCTAAGGATTTTGCAAAAAGAAAAAAAGAAAACTTAGTTCATATAGTCTTTATAGATTTCATCATTTTCTTCAACTCATTAAAAGTTGGATTTAGCCTGTGTTGTATTTTTGCATGAATCTTTGCAACACTAAGAACTTCCTCTTGTTCATGACTTCTTATCATGAATCCACAATCTGGATTACACTCAATACTTTTCATTACCATCATTCTATCACCCTAATTTATTCTTAGTATAAAAGAAAATATTACTTATCAATTGGAAAAAACTGTATCGTGAGAAAAGAATATAACAATATTTAGATTAAAAAATATATAAGATTTTAAATTTTACCAATACATCAAACTATCTAAATACTTTCTCTTTCCATAATATCTCAAACTGCTTTTTGTATAGTTCATATATTCTTTTATTTTCTATCCTCACTACTATTGGTTTCTCGCCCATCCAATTGCTTATAGCGACTTTATTTCCATATATCCAGTATACGCTTAGCTCAGAAAACCCTTTAGGTAGCGTATATTTTGTCTTAGCAAAGGAAAACTTTGTTATTCTATGCCCTTTTACTTCTGGATCAACTATATTTCTCATTGTAAATCCTTTTTTCTTTGCTCTTTTCTCCCATTCATCTATGTATTCAGGTCTCTCATCGACAAAATACCCTCTTGCACCAATTAAATCACAATGTCCTGCCTCCAACATTTCATCAAAGCACTGTTGTATAGCATCTACTCCTTCTAGTATTTCTGTTTCTCTGTTCCACATTTCTTCAAATCTTGCTCTGTTGGTATCAGCTAGTCTCTTATTTTTGATCTGTATCCATATATTATCATTTGGCAATGAAAGTATCGTCTTGTCATTATAGGTTATTGTAGCAACAGGACTGCTAAGCTCTCCTGGAAATAACTTCACCTTTGTATGTTTTAGAGAAGATATTGTGTTGAATTTCTTCATCTTTCCCCCAGATATAGCTCTGCATAATATGCCTTTTTCAGACCTCTTTCTATGAAACCTTACAAGAAAATTCTGAAAAGATTCAGAAGCTTCTGTCAATCCTAGTACTAATATTTCATCTCCTTTTTTCACATTAAGCATGTCATAGAAAGCTGTCTTAGCACCTTTTATTCCTCTGAACACTTGTATTTGAGATTCAGATATGTTAGATGATCTTTTCATCTCAAGAAAAGGTATTATCTTTTCAAGTTCCTTTTTCTGCTCATTTACTTTATGCTCTTTTTCTTTCATGTAGTCCATAAGTCTGTTTGTGTCAGCAGCTTCAAAGTATCTAACACCAGATTTTATTACATATGAAACAAGGCCTTTATCTATAAGCTTTTCAAGAAGTTCATATATTTTACTAGATGCTACTCCAGACTTTTTTACAATAGGTCCTTTTGTACTAGATCCTAGTTCTATCAAAGCCAGATATACTTTTGTCTCAGAATCAGTTAGTCCTATATCTTTTAGCAACACACTCTTGAATTTTGTCTCCATTAAGAAAATATAGAGTAATAGTTTAAATAAATACCCCTTAAGGGGGGCTTAATATTTATATCATCTTTGGAGCATATTTACCTTCTAGTGAGGTGTATTTTATGAAAATGTATACGTGGTTAAGAAATGCTGTTTTAGGTATTGGTACTGCAGTTATGCTTGCAGCTCCTGTTGCAGCAGACAATGTAAAAACATACCCAACATTTAACAAAGGATATAATACAGTTGAAGCAAGCGCGGATACAAAAGGAAACAAAACATATAGATTAACAACTAACAATAGTATAGACTTTGAAAACTTTACAATAACACATAATGGAATAAATAACTATTTTTCTGCTATAGACAAAATAAAAGGTACAAACAGAATAGCAGTTGGTCCAAAAGAGTATCCTATTAAGGCAGTTGGTGTATTCAAGCTAGGTGCAAAAACAGGTTATCTAAAAGGGGGTATTAGATATACTCTCAGCAAAACAGGCTTCTTAGATGTTGTAACAAATGGAGACTCAATAGAAGCAGGAGTCGTATATCCAATGACTTTAGTAAAAGGAGACATACCATTAACAGGAAGAATAATAGCAGGAGCAGAACATTATATGACAGGCAAGAAAAAAGGAAAGACAGATCTTGTATCAGAATTAGAGCTAAATGCTTTTTTGAATGATAGCTTATTTGGATTTGGTAGAGCCACCTTAAGCAGCTCTAAACCAAAATATGAAATAGGTATAGGAGTGAAGTTCTAACCTTTGTTTCAAGAATTCTTTGTATAAGTTTTTCAAGTATAAGCTTTAAATATTTTACAAATGTATACAAATGTATATGTTAGTATCAAATACATCAACATTAGTTTTATTAGCTAAGATGAATTTGTTAGAAAAGTTTTTGGACATATCACCAAAAATAGCAATACCTAGTCAAGTTAAAGAAGAATATTCTTTTGAAAAAGATAGTTATTACGCAAAAATTATTGACAAAATGATAGAAAAAAAGAAGATAGTAGTGTATGATGTGGATAATAAAATGCTTTATGAAATACTTAAAAATTTTAAACTTGACTTAGGAGAAGCAGCTGCATATTGCTTATATAAAAAAGGTTCGTTTAAAGCAGTCCTTACAGATGATAAAGAGTTGATAAAACTATGCAAATTAGAAAAAGTACCATTTTTATGCGCGTTAGCCATTTTGGTTCAAATGCATAAAGAAAAAGTATTGAATAAGAAAGATATGGAAGAAAAATTAGGAGAATTAATTTCAATAGCAAGATATTCAAAGGATATAGTTGAATATTTCACTAAAGAGTTGAAAGGTGATTAAATGGAAACAATATCAGCAAGATTAGACGAAGAAATATTAAAAGATTTTGAAAATGTTTTAAAGCAAAACAGATCAAAAGTTGTTAGAGAGTTAGTGGACGCTGGAAGAAAACATAAGGCAGTTGATTTGTATAGAAATAGAAAAGTTAGTTTAGGTCTAGGAGCAAAGCTAGCTGGAGTTACTTTAAGCGAATTTATGGATCTTTTGAAAGATCATAACGTCTATCTTAATATAGAATTAGAAGACGTTAAGGAATCTATGACTAATTTGAAAAAAATATGGTAAGTCAAGGACTCTTATCAGCCATTCTCCATATCAGCTCAAAATGCTTTCTATAAGCATTTGCCATTTCCTTGTTTTCTATGAAAATTATTGTCAAGGGCTCCCATACAATAAATGCTGTAGTATCTCCAAATATTGCAGTAGGCATTGGACTAAAGAATTTCTTTTCAACATATCTATAAGTTATATGGGGATATTTGTATGTAAATTCTGTTCCTTTTTCTGTAATAAGACGTTCTTTTATCCCAAGTTTTACACATTTTCTTATATAGGACTCTGTGATGTATTTAAATTTTTCTGAAAATCTTGTTTCATCTATGCCTAATCCTAAAAATTCCTTTTCCTTCAAAGGCCTTGAGAAAAACATCTTCATGCCTTCTATTCCTTCATAGACTTCTATTTTGATTGGTTTGGAATCTAGTTCTGCCATCTTAGATAGACCAGGCAATACAGTATCAAGAAGTTCTTTTTTCTCCTTAAGCAAATTATCTAAATTAGAAGGATGTGAAGCTCTGAAAAACTTCACACCATTTTTTAAAACATAGCTCACAAGTCCTTTCTTTCCAAGACTGTCAAGAAAATCATATATTGTGGTTCTATGTATCTTTGTCTCTAGTTTAATTCTGTTTACCTGAGCTTCGCCTAGTTTCAGCAAAGCCAGATATACAGCAGCCTCACCTTCGGATAACCCCAATTCTTTCAGTGTATCTTTATTGTTCATATTATTATCTATTTCTAGTATTTAAATCTGTTGTCGTAAAAGAGACAACACTATTTGATATAGTATTAAAACTATAGTTACTTTTAGGTAGTGTGATGAAGAATTATAGAAAAACTATAGATAAATTAAATAGTGCCATGGTTAGAGATTATAGATGTGTAAATCTTAAAACAAATTGGATTTCTATAGATTTGCCAAAACTGACAAAAAATCAGCTAATATATATAGTACAGCAATATTCATGGTTTCCAAGAAATATTGTAGGATTCTTAGGAAATTCTAAGGCAGTGGCTAATAGATATAATGTTAGTTGGTTAGAAGTTGTAAATGAATTGAGCAGAAATATATGTGAAGAATTAGGATCTGATACAAAAGGAATATCTCATTATAATTTATTGAAAGATGGATTGAGAGAAGAATTATCTATAGATATTGAATGCGAACCAAGAAGTGCAACATACGCATTTTTGTCTTATTTGTATAGCCAAAAAGAAAATTCAGAAGTTATTGCAGGAGCTACTTATGCTTGCGAATCATCTGCAGTTCCAGAGTTAGTAGTAGTTAAGAGAGTTTTAGATAGGTTGTCAGTGCTTTCAAATGGAAGAGAATTAAGTAGAGATGGAATACTTCAAAAATTCTTTGATAAGCATTTAGGAAAATGGGAGCCAGGTCATGAGCAAGGTCTTCTAAAGGCATATGAAATATATATAAAAAAACAACATCAGTTAGAAGATTTTGAGCATGGCTTTAGATCTATGTTGACAGAAATGGATCTTTGGTGGTATGGTATGTATTCAGAAAGCTTTGCTTTCTGATAAGCCAAAGAATCTTGTTCTTTGAGCGTACAACAAAGCCGTATATTACAGATATGGAGAAAGAGCGTAGCAAAAAAGCTGAATTAAAAGATTTGTTTAAGACTTAGGTATATGAAAGATTTCCACAATCTTATAGAATACAAGCCAGAACTAAGAGAGCTAGCTACATTTACACCTAATAAAATCTCTTCTATATACAACTGGTTTTACTACAAAGAAGGGTTTTCAAAACAGCTTGTTGAAATGATTCTAAAAGACTTTGATGTTCAAAAAGAGCAGGTAATATTAGATCCATTTTGTGGAAGCGGGACTACATTGCTTGCATGCAAGCAAAATAATATAAATGCTATTGGATTTGATGTTTTGCCTATATCTGTATTTGCTAGCAAAGTAAAGACGCAGGATTATAATATAGAAGAACTTAGAATGGAAAAGGAAAGAATATCTAAAACAAGATTTGAGATGCCTAGCCCTGAGAAAATACATGAAATCATACCAATTTTTATGAAAAAATATTTCTCAAAATTTGCGCTTGAAGACATAGTATTTTTAACAAGAGCAATTAACGGAACTCGTTCTGAGGATATAAGAGACTTTTTTAAATTAGCCCTTGTTAATACAGCAATGAAAATAAGCTATGCATGGAAAGACGGAGCTGTTTTAAAAGTAAAAAGACATCCAACTCCTCCCATGAGAAAGATGTTCAAACGTGTTGTAGAAAACATGATTAAAGATGTTAAAAATCATCAATCAGGTGAATCTACAATAGAAGTAAGACAGTGTGACGCTCGTACAATGGATTTGAACAATGAATCTATTAATGTCATTATAACATCACCTCCTTACTATAATAATATAGATTACACAAAAATTTATGAAATAGAAAACTGGTTTGTAAGAAATATAATAGAGAAAAAGCCTCTTGTCCGTTCTTTCATAGGAGTGAAAGAAGATTTTGATATGAATGTTCCTGAACGCTCAAAAGCATATTTCAAAGATATGAAGCAGGTTATTCAAGAGATGCATAGAGTTCTAAAGGCAGGAGGAAAAGCAGCAATAGTTATAGGAAATGGTTATGATGCTATAGAAGGTGTAGTAGAATCTGATATAATTCTTTCAGAAATAGCAGAAGATGTAGGATTTTCTGTGACTAAAATAATATCTGTTACAGAGCGTGCAGCACTAGTAGAAAGAACAAAAAAAGTAGGTTCTTTGAGAGAGTCTATAATTTTAATGGAAAAATAGTTGGAAGGTATCAACGATATAATAAAGTTCCTATAACAACAAGCATATTTAGAACTAAGAACATTGCATACATTATCATTATAGGCTTTTCTTTATGCACGTATCCATAGATAAACATTGGTATTGAAAATAAAGTAAATAAAGACCATGTTGTTAAAGATACTCCTAAAGCATTCTTGTTTACCCATACGTTATATAACTGCGGCAAAATAGTAAGAGGATTTATTATTGATATTATCAAGATTATCTTATCAAGCATCTTTATTCTTTCTTTTGAAAGAAGGTGCTGTCCGGATTTTTTAGGTCTATTTCTTTTATGTATATGATGTACTGCTCCTGTAGGTTTCATAGTATAAAATACTATTAAGCTATATATAAATTACACGTTATAGATGGTTTAATGCCGACTTTAGAACAGCTAGAGAGAGAAATAAGGAAGATAAACGAAAGAAACAAGAATGTTGAGTCAGATAAAGCATGGGAAACTAGCTATACTAGAAGATTTTTACTAACACTTTTTACCTATCTTGCAATAGGTATCTATCTTTCTGTTATTAGCGTGCCTAACCCTTGGCTTAACGCAATAGTTCCTGCAGTTGGTTTTATGCTTTCTACATTAACTTTGCCGTTCTTCAAGAAACTATGGATATCTAAACGAGCTATACTCAATTGAAGATGAATGAAATGAACTAGCTGATGTCGAAGTTCATAAGAACTTTGACATCTTGTTCAAGTTATAAAGTAACTTAGAACATGAGAGCAGAAGATTAAAAATAAGAAGTGATTTTATGATTAGGGAAAATAGTGCAGGTGGTATAGTATTTAGAAAGGACGGGAAGCAAGTATTTATCCTAATGATAAGAGACCATAATGATAAATATACCTTTCCAAAAGGCCTTATAGAAAAAGGAGAGAAGACAGATAAAACAGCTCTTCGTGAAGTAGAAGAAGAAACAGGCGTTAAAGCTGAGCTAATAGAAAAGTTAGATGATTTAAAATTCTTTTTTGTTCGTGATGGCGAGAAAGTACTCAAGACAGTCTCGTTTTACCTGATGAAAACCCAGCAAAAAGAGCTAACTCCACAATTTGAGGTAAAGTCAGCTGAATGGATAGCATTAGAAGAAGCTATAGAGACAGCAACAAAAAAAGGTTATAAAAATCAAGAAGCTCTTATAGAGAAAGCTATAGAAAAAATTCATAAAATAATATCTAAAAAGACTTTGAAAGACTTCTAAGTTGTAAATATACTATTCGTATATGAAGATAATGTCTTTAAGCAACGGAAATAACCATAGAAGACTTTTATCACAGGGTTATGAATTCTTGGGAAATTTTGACAGCTCAGATTTGAGAGAAAGATTTTTAGAATTACTGGAAACTTATAATCATGTAATTATTGGAAGTGCATATACAGGACCAGAGAGTCACGATGTTATAAAGGGCCAAACAGCAATATTTGTGAAAAAGGATTCGGTATTCAAAATGCAGGAATATTCTATTTCCTAATTCTTGCTATCTGTCCGTTATTAGCTTTTTGAATTTCTTTAGGAGATATTTTAACTAAAGAATTCTGAGATCCTCCTCCTGTATAAACACTTTGTTTCTCAAAAACTTTTTCATCTATGAGGAAAATAGCATCATATCCGAAAGACGGAGTTCCTCCACAAGGATAACCGCTTTTTTCTAAGATTTCTTCTGGTGTAGCTATTCTAGGCCTTTCTATATTCAAAAATTTTGAAACCCTATCAGTGCTTGCCCTATCTTCTCCTTTTACAATAGCTACAATGAATTTTCCAGAACCAATCATACAAATATTCTTTACAAAATCTTCTTGCTTAGCATCAACAGCCTTAGCAGCATCTTCCACTGAGTGGCAACTCTGCTCAAAAGAAAGATGCTCACACTCTACATTATGTTCTTTTATCCAATTTTTCAGTTTGTTTTCATACGTACATACCACCGGGTGGACGTGTAAAAGACTTTTAATAAAGTCTTTTCACATGATTT
Source organism: Candidatus Aenigmatarchaeota archaeon (assembly GCA_016213555.1). Taxonomy (GTDB): domain Archaea; phylum Aenigmatarchaeota; class Aenigmatarchaeia; order GW2011-AR5; family JACRAC01; genus JACRAC01. The sequence goes on from JACRAC010000040.1 coordinate 10,215, forward strand.
CATAAATTTATTATTTGATAATAGCTTTTATAATTTGCTATATAATTAGAAAGAACAATTGGTGCAAATAATGGATAAAAAAACTGATACTAATCAAAAAGAAAGACCTCCTCAGTATGATGCTAAAGTAGCGCAGAAAAAATGGGGAGAATTCTGGGCAAAAGATAATATTTACAAATTTGAAAAACATGGAAAAATATTTACAATAGACACACCACCTCCATATCCTTCAGGCGATTTTCATGCAGGCAATATTCTAAATTGGACTTATTTTGATTTTATAGCTCGTTATAAAAGAATGAAAGGTTTCTCAGTTCATTTCCCGCAAGGATGGGATGTCCATGGTCTTCCTACAGAAGCAAAAGTAGAAAAATGGAAAGGCAAGAAAAGCTCAGAGGTTCCTAAAGATCAATGGTATCAGTGGTGTGATGAATGGACTGTTAGTCATATAGACGAAATGAAAGAAATGATAAATAGTCTTGGAATATCTGTTGACTGGTCATTTGAATACAAAACATCTGATCCAGATTATGTGAAGATGGTACAACATAGCTTTTTGGAGTTAATGGAAAAAGGATATGCTTACAGAGGAAAACATCCTATAAACTGGTGTACTAACTGTTTAACCGCAATATCAGATGCAGAAGTAGACCGTCTTGAGAGAAATAGCAGATTATACTCAATAAAATTCCCATTAGAAGGATCTGGCGAAATAGTAATAGCAACATCACGTCCAGAGCTTTTGACAGCTTGTGTAACAATAATAGTTAATCCAAAAGATGAGAGATATAAAGAAATTGTTAAAAGAAGAGCTAGAGTTCCTCTTTTTGACCATGATGTAGAGATTTTAACAAGTGATACAGTTGACATGGAGTTTGGAACAGGAATAATGATGGTATGTACTTTTGGCGACAAAGAAGATGTTTCTATTGTTATGAAAAATGCTCTTCCAATTTTAGACGCAATAGATGAAAAAGGTCGAATGACAGAGATAGCTAAAAAATATCATGGTCTATCTGTTGTAGATGCTAGGAAATCTATAGTAGAAGATCTTAGATCAAAAGGCTTTTTGTTAGGAGAACAACAAATAACTCAAAGAACAGGTATTTGTTGGAGATGTAAAAACCCTATTGAGATATTGAATAAAGAACAATGGTTTATCAGAGCAACACAGATTAAGAAAGAGATGATTAAAGAAACAGAAAAAGCAAAGTGGTGGCCTCATCACATGAGAATACACCAGCTCCAATGGACAGAATCAATGGATTGGGATTGGGTTGTATCTCGTCAAAAAGTTTATGGAAGTCCTATTCCTGTATGGTATTGTTCTAATGATAAATGTGCCGATATTATTATACCATCTGTAGATGAGCTTCCTATAGATCCAGAAAAGAAAGAGAAAAAATGTCAATCTTGTGGAAATATAGCAAAGCCTGAGACAGACAGATTTGATACATGGTTTGATTCTTCTATGACAACATATTGGCATGCACAATGGCCAAAAGAAGGATGGAGAAATTATATACCAGCTTCTTTGCAGCCAAATGGAATGGATATAATAAGAACATGGGATTATTATCTTATGCTACGTTCTTTGATGCTGACAAAGCTTCCTGCATATGAAAACGTTTTAATTAATGGTATGGTTCTAGGAGAAGATGGAAGAAAAATGTCTAAATCTTTGGGCAATTATGTTACAGCCAAAGATATTTTTGAAAAATCTTCAGTAGACGCAGTAAGATATTGGGTAACAACAGGGGCTACTGGTAATGATATTCCATTTTCATGGAAAGAGCTGCAGCATGCTGAGAAGTTTTACGTAAAGTTAACTAACATAATAAATTTTGCTTCAATGCATATAACATCAGCTATGGAATCTTCTGGTGTAGATCATCCTTCAAAATTAATAAAATCTACAAACGATTTGGAATATCTGGATAAATGGATGCTTTCTTTATTACAAAAATTAGTCTCAGATGTAACAGAAGATTTTGAACAATATAACTTTTCTTTATTGAAAATAGAAGAGTTTGTTTGGCATGAGTTTGCAGACTATTATCTTGAGATGATAAAATACAGAATGTTTAATAATTATAAAAAAGAAGAAGCAGTATGGACTCTATACAATTGTCTGTATACAGTTACTAGACTCTTGGCTCCATTTGCACCTTTTGTAACAGAAGAAATATACAAATCATTTTTTGAAAAATTTGAAAATAGCAAATCAGTTCATATAACAGATTGGCCAGAGCTTCAAGAAGAGCTAATTGATGAGAAAGCAGAAGATTTAGGAAACCTTGCTAAAGATATAGTTTCTTCTATCAGACAATACAAAACATCTAACAAGCTTCCTTTGAATGCACCTTTGAAAGAAGTTATAATAGAAGATGATGCGATAATTCCGCTTATAGAAGATCTTAAAGGAACTCTGAAAATAGAAGATTTTAAGACAGGAAGAGTAGATAATGAGGATCTTATAACAAAGAAAAGTATAAAGATAAAAATTATTTCATAGCATTCTAGCTAAGCATTGCTTGGCTGTATTTTATAATCTAGTATTGAAATTATTATAATATTTTATAATGAATTTTAAACGACACCTAGTTGATAATTATGACAGAAAAAATGAGTGAAAAGGAAAAATTTAAGCTAAAAAAGCTGATAAAAGAGTTGGAAGCAATTCGTGGTAGGCATACGGAATTAGTTACTGTACATATTCCAGCTGAATATAGTTTTAATGATATTGTAAATATGCTAAGAACAGAGCAAAGCACTGCTGAAAATATCAAATCAAAGGCAGTAAGAAAAAATGTAACAGCTGCTATTGATAAAATTATACGAAACTTACAACTTTACAAAAGACCTCCTGCAAATGGTCTATCAGTATTTTGTGGAAATGTTTCTCAATCTGAAGGCGATGCAGATATACAGTTCTGGGCAATAGAGCCTCCAGATGAGTTGAATACAAAACTATATTGGTGTAGCCAACGCTTTGATGTGACACCATTAATGGAAATGGTAGAAGAACGAGAAATATATGGAATACTTTGTATGGACAGACAAGAAGCAGATGTTGCTCTTGTATTTGGAAAAAAAGTAAAATCCCTTGTGCACATGGAATCCATAGTTCCAGGTAAGACAAGAGCAGGTGGGCAATGTCTAATACCTAATACTCTTGTTCAATCAATCGAGGGGGACATATTTGAGATAGAAAAGAGTCATAATCCACAAGCTCTCTTAGCAGCAGACATTGCCAATAACTCAACTAAAAACACAGCTGTAACAGATAAATGGAACACAAAAAAAGACCAAGTTTATAGGATTGAGACAAAATACCCTAGACTTGAAGTACAATGCTCAAGAGATCATATATTTTTCATTAATTTTAATGGAAGTATAATAGAAAAACCAGCAGAAGACCTGAAACATGGAGATTGTCTAATAATGCCAGAATCAATAAAAGTTACTGGAAAAGAAGTTCATTTTAATACACTAAAATATCACAATTCATTTAAAATATCAAAAGAAGGTATAGAAATTCTTAAGAATAAAAGAACTGAAAAAAAGCTGCATCAAAAGGAGTTAGCAAAAACTATAGGAGTAACCCAAACAGCAATATCTCTAATAGAATTAGGAAAAAGAGATGTTAGAGCAAATTTCCTGAAAAGAATATGTGATAAATTAGATATAGATTTTCATCAATTTATAATTAATCATACGAAATCAACCCATAATTTAATATTGCCTGTAGTTTTAGATAAAGAACTTGCTCAAATTACAGGCTATTTCTTAGGTGATGGTAATTTTGAAAATGAACGAGTATGTTTTTCAGAGCAAAGAAAAGCAGTAGCAGAATATTATAATGATTTACTTAGTTCTTATTTCAATGCTTGTAGTACTATGAAATTTAGGGAAGATAAAAATTATTGGCAAATTAGAGTTTATGGAAAACCTCTGGTAAAGTTTATGAAAGAAGAGTTTCCTGAATTAAGAAATTCTAGTAAATCATCTATTCCTAAAAAGATATTAGAATCAAAAAACGAAATTGTAGCATCATTCTTGAGAGGGCTGTTTGATGCAGAAGGATTTGCTATAAATAAAAGAGGGTTAGGATTAGGAATGAATAACAAGAAAATTATTCAGCAATTACAAATGCTTCTACTAAGATTCAGTATAATATCCTCTATAAATGAGTACGACAACAGAGCTAATCCATATTCAGATAACCCTAGATTTATAATTAATTTAACAGAGAAGAAATCATTAGAATTGTTCAAACAGTATATAGGATTTTCTTCAACAGAAAAAACAAAAATACTTGAAAGCGTTATAAAAAATAAAACAGATAAAAGTGAGGTAAGGCAAATATTTGTTTCTGGAAGTAAAGTCAGAGAAATTATAGAAAAACGTGGTTATAAAATATCCATGTTTCCAAAGGTTTCTGATTTTTTAAGAGGCAAAAGAATGATGAGTAAACAAGCTTTCTTTAAATCAATTCTAAAAGTAGTAGAGAAAAAAGACCAAAAACTTTATGAAGAGTTAAAAAAAATACACGATTATCAGCTATTACCAGTTCAGATATCAAAAATAGAAAAAATACAGGTAGAAACAAAAATGATTGATATATCTACACAAGAAGGAAATTTCATAGCAAATGGTCTATTAGTTCATAATAGTTCACAGCGTTTTAGTAGAGTTAGAGAAGGATTAATGCATGATTGGTATAAACAAATAGCAGAAGCAGCTAACAGAGTTTTTGCAGAGCATAAAGATGTTATAGGAATTCTAATCAGTGGTACAGGCCCTACTAAAGAGGATTTCCTACGTGAAGAGTTGTTGCACGCAGAAGTTAGAAAAAAAATACTTGGAACCGTCGATACTAGTTATACAGGAGACTATGGTTTAGAAGAAACCTTACAAAGAGGTCAAGATCTGATAAAAGAATCTTCTATAACAAAGGAAAAAAATCTTCTTCTGAGTTTTCTTACAGAATTACAAAAGCCTTCTGGTTTAGCTGTATATGGTTTGGAAGAAACCGTTAATGCAATGAATAAAGGAGCTATATCAGCTATCCTTGTCAGTGATTCTACAAAATACAGACATTTTGAATTTGAATGCGGCTGTAATAGCTCTTCTTTAAACACACTTCCTGAAATGATTCCAAAAGTATGTAAATCTTGTAACCAAACCATAAAAATAACAAGAGATATAGAAATCGCAGATTTTCTTGAAGAGCTTGCAAATAATTACGGTACAAAGTACACATTAGTTTCAGCAGATACCCGAGAAGGCCAGCAATTCTTGGCACTAGGAGGTGTAGGAGGATTCCTAAGATATAGAACAATGTAATGTTACTACCCAAGAATAGCTTTAAATACGTCACTAAGATAATAAATGGAGATAAATATGACATCATTGACAGTTGTAAGAAATGAATTGAGGCCATTATCTGATTATGTTGTTAGAAATGCAAGAGAAGTGACAGCTAGACAAGTGTTAGCTGATCCTAGTTGCGCAGATATTGGAGAAATTTTATTGCAAGCTACAAATTATCCAGTTGTAGCAAGGCATTATGAAGGACCTGGAATAGGAAAAGGTGCATGGGCTGGAGCTGTTCAATATACTAAAGATGGAAAAACATTCTATCTACCGCCAGGAGCTATTAAATCAGAAGAAGATTTGAGGAGTTCAAATGATATTGATGCAATAGAAGGAATGAAAAGAGAGATAGAATTAAAGAAAGGACACGTTATTCCCTATAAAGATGGAAAAAAATTTCGGCTTTATGATTTCAAAGATAATTCTGGTTTTGCAAGAAATGTTCTAGAAGCAGATTATAATAATCAAGAAGCAAGACAAGAAGCAGATGCAAAGCGTCTTGAAGCTTGGAAAAAAGGAAGAATTCTTCAAAGTTTTGATCCAGACAACCAAGATCATGCAGAAATAGTAAGAAATCTTAGAGGTTATCAATGGAGAAGAGAAGACGGATTCTCTGGTAATGTTCCTGTAGATTGGTTTTCCAGCAGCGATGGCATTCCGCTTGACGTCGATGCTGGTTGGTATTTCTATAGTTTCGATTATCACAATGACAATCTAGGTTGTTTGTTCGCTAGTGGGTCTGAGCAATTTGCTAGAAAAAAATAAATTAGAGCAAATTGCGAACGATTCAAATAAATATATAAATAACTAGACACATACATTTCCTATGAAGTCTTCAGAGAGAGAGAGAGAGTACTTATTTTTTGTAAATACCTGATAGCTATTTCTAAAATTAATTATACAGTATATA
>JACRAC010000042.1 GCA_016213555.1 Candidatus Aenigmatarchaeota archaeon
ATGCTAGACATTAGCCCAACAGAAAGGATGAAAAGAAAGGTTTTGAAGGAAAATCTCTGGTTTTTCATTCTAAAGCTAATAAAAGAAAAGCCAAGATATGGAAATGAACTTAGAAAAACTATAGAAAAACAGTTCGGTTTCCTTGTTGGAAATGTTACAGCATATAAGGTGCTTTATGATCTAGAGAGCCAAAATTATGTAAAAGTTGAAGGAGATTATAAGAAAAAATACACAATAACAAAATTAGGCTTAGATGAGATGAAAAACACAGAAAAGTTTCTAAAAGATCTTATAAAGGGGAATAAAATAGTATATAACAACAGGTAGTTATATGCTAGGATTAGAATTCTTTACTCATATAGTTAATCAGTTAGGTTATTTAGGATTTTTCTTAATAGGTGTTATATCAGCAGCCACTGTTTTTGTACCAACCCCTCTATTTTTAGTAGTATTCTTTGCAGCACCTCATTACAATCCTATAATATTAGGTATAGTTGTTGGAATTGGTTCTGCAATAGGTGAGTTCACAGGATATGGAATAGGATTTGGTTTAGAAAGATTATTTGAAAAAAAATCAAAGCATAAAAAAAGACTTAAAAAACAAATAAAGAATATAGAAAAATTATTCGATAAATATCATCCAAATTTGGTTATTTTTGGATTTGCTATTGTTCCTTTAGCTCCAACAGATGCATTAGGGATATTTTGTGGAGCAATAAAATATAGCAAGAAAAAGTTCTTCTTTTTCATGTTATTAGGAAAAATAATAAAATTCACAGCATTGGCTATAATGGGATTCTATGGAATGAATTTTATCATAGATTATTTTAATATTAGTCTATAGGAATATACCACCAGCTGTTATCAGTAGCCTCAATAGAAACGTCTTTGAATAAGTTAGGATCTTGAGAAACAGGAACAACTATCCGAATACCTCTTCTTATTAATCTTTCTTTTGAATATCTAAAACTAACTTTCAAAGATTCTTTATAATCTTTCACAGCATCTTGAAAATTTCCTAACATAGTTGATACGTCACCTCGTTTTAAAAAGAAAGCAGCATCTCTTGAATTTTTAGCTATAGCTCTGGAAAAGTGATAATGAGCTTCATTAGGATTCTTTAGTTTTTCTAATATTATTCCTCTATAATAATGAGAATGCGCTGAATTAGGATAAAGTCTTACAGCTTCTTGTGATATATTATCTGCTTTTTCATAAAGGGCTATAGCATCCTGGTATCCATTATTAGATCTTTCAAGTCGTTTACCTGCTTCAAAATAAGCTTTAAAGTCATCTAAAAGTTCATCTAGAGAATATCTAATTTCAGACATAGAAATCAGTTTATTTAGGTGTTATTACAACGCCTCCAACTCCTGCAGCAGCAAACTGATGAAGTAATCCTGCTAATGTATTGGAAATATCCTGCATCTCTTGTATGCTTATTTTTTTAGATTCAGGACCAAGAACCTCAACTGCAGAAGGTCCGTATACATATATTATATTTATAAGATCATCAAATTTCTTGACAAAAAACTTTAATTCAACTACCTGAGACCAAGCTTCTGTGATATTCTTTGGCAAAAATGAAATATCTTCTAACTTCTCAATAGGTCTGAATACTTTATCATAAATTTGCATTTCAGAAACTTTTTCTAGCTTAGATATATGATTTTTCATAGAATCTTCTATAGCTTCTTTTGTGACTCCAACAGCTTCTATAGCAAACCACACTTCTATTAGTTCCTTCTTTCTAAGCTCGTTTATTTTGTCTTGATCCATTCCTAATTCATCCCATGATAAAGATTAAAATTAATCTTTAGTTACTTCAATAATAATTAGCATTAAAACTCTTTCTCTGACATCAAAGATTATCTTATATTTATCAAAGCCAACTCTATAATAGGTGTTGCCAAATGGCATTTTTCTAAGATATTTATGAGGTCTTATTCTTATTCTCTCTAGAAAAGAATTTATCCTTTTTCTATCCTTTTCATCTAGTTTCTCAAATTGTTCTATGGCTACATTAGTAAATTCTATTTTATACGTGTAATCACCAAACTATAAATTAAAGCGCTTTCTTACTTCTTCCAGAGAATACGTCCTACCTTCTTCTATATCTTTTTTAGATCTTTCTATATTTCTTTTTGTTTCTTCTGATATTTCTTCTGTATCTTCTATCATATCCCAAATGACATCTTCGTAAGTCTCTCGTTCAAACAGTCTCCTCTTTGCTAGTTCTTCTTTAAGTTCTTCGCTTATTTGTATTGTTGTAACCATAGTATACTATAGGCTCCTATAGTATAAAAGCTTTTTACCTCAGGAAAACAAAATCTAGATATGTCAAATCGTGAAAAAGAAAAAGTAAAGACTCTCCATGCAATAGGCAATGTACAGTTCAAAGATGCAAAAAAAGCTATTCTAGAAGTAAAAGATGAAAAAATAGACTATTCTAAATATGCTCAATTTGCATTAGACCCTAACACATTTAATGAATTGGTATATATAGCTCGTGAAATACTGGAAAAAAATAAGGATGATGATCCTGAAAAGATAGTTAGCAGAATGGAATCTCATAAAAGAGTAAAAGAGCTTATGAAAAAAGGTATAATAAACGACGGAGATGTAAGAGATGCTTTATACACAGCTTTTAGCTAATGTCTATTTTTATAGACAATTGTAAACTTTAAATAAATACAATTGTAACTATTTCTATGAAATTTCGAGAATTCGCAGAAAATCTTTTAGGATCAAAAGTAAAAATTAAGATACTGAGACATATTATTAGAGAAGAAGCTATTACGAGCGAAAGAGAATTAGCTAAAATAATTGGAGTTTCTCATGGAGCTGTAAACAAGGCTCTAAAAGATCTGCAAGATATAAATTTAATAACTCCTTTAAGGATAGGAAATGTGATTGCATGGAAAATAAATAAAGATAGTTTAGCCTACTTGTGTATTAATAAAAAAATCTTTTCTCCTGCAGAAGTTTTAAAAGATGAAATTAAAAATCATTTAGAGCATATAGGATATATAAAAAAAGCAATTATTTATGGATCTATTTCAGATAGAAGAGAACATGCAAGCAGTGATATAGATATATTTATTTTAGTGGAAAAAGAGCATCGTAAGAAAGATGTTATTAACAACTTATCAGAATTGACAAATAAATGCATAATGTTATTTGGTAACAAGATTTCGCCAAATATATTTAGTGAAAATGATCTAAAATCTAAAAAGAACAAGGAGATATTGGAAAATATAAACAAAGGAATTTTGGTATTTGAGAGATGAAGTCTAAAACTTCTTTTCAAAAGGTGTTTTGAAAATGAAAACAAGATCTGTTGAGAGATTTAAAGCAAAAGATTATTTGAAGAGGGCTGAAGAACTTAAGAACTCTTTGATTAAAGCTTTCGAATCAGGTGATTGGAATTCATCTGTCATAAACGCAGTCCATTGTGCTATATCATCAGCAGATGCTTTTTGCATATTCAAAAAAGGAATTAGAAATGCAAGTGAAAATCATCAGGATTCAATTGTGCTATTTCTAAGTATAGATCCAAATAACGAAGAGATAAAGAAAAATGCAAATCATCTTTCTAGACTTCTAAGCATAAAAACAGATGTAGAATACGGAGAAAAGTTGGCTAGCGAAAAAGATGCAGAAAGTGCAAAAAAGCATGCAGAAAGGCTCTTTGAGTTTGTGAAGTCAAAATTATAAAACAATAAAGCAAATAATGACTTTCAGCTAATAAATAACAACTTTCTAAAATCTTTTTATTCTGGCCAAAGAAAACTATTTCTAGAGAATGTGGGTTTAGCTAGTCATAGCTAGATGTGAAAAGACTTATGCAAGTCTTTTACACGCCCATCCATCAGCGTAGCTGATGAGATGAACGTTTTACTATGTATATCTAGGGGTACGAGTAGTCTATGGACATGGATGGTATAGATGAAGTTGATTTGGAGCAGTTTGTAGAAGAAAGAATGACTCTAGGAACTCCTTTGGAAAATATAGTCGAGTTTGCCAAAAGAAGGTTTGCAAGAAATACAGACGACTATATAGTTATAGATAAAATGGTTACAGAACATCATGCAAGAGTTATGGTAAGCAGAATAAAATCTCAAGGAGGTTCAAGACAGCAGGCA
>JACRAC010000041.1 GCA_016213555.1 Candidatus Aenigmatarchaeota archaeon
TGAAGAAATCCTTAGTATTTTGGGTGATTTTGTGTACAGATACGAAGATAAGTCGCTAAAATTGCGTTGGTAAACGCAAGTGGCAAAATGAATTAGGTGAAAGAAATAGTTTTAGAAAGTGGCGAAGTTAAGTATATATGTAATATGGAGATTGATGTTTTTTCCTAATTCTTGGATGCCAAAGAGTTCCATCTGCGTCAAAGAATATTATTTTTTTCTTCATTTTATCAACATTTTATTTCTTCTTTATAAGAGATTTTATTCTACGATCTATTTTATTTCTTATTTTTCTAGTATCGGCTAAATTCATTTTCACAGGATCTTTTATTTTCCAATATTTCACTTTTTTTGATTTTGACAAATAATTAGGTAGGTGACTTATTTGACACATTGCAAAAATCTCATCAGCTTCTGCTACCATTTTTCTAGTCAACAATTTTACTCTTTGTCTGCTTACATCAATATCTTTTTCTTTCATTATTTTACATATAGTATGATCCATTTTTGGATATAGTTCAAGAGCTTTTTTAGTTACTCCGGCACTAAAAGCATTTATTGATTTTGTATAGTGATTATAAAAGGCTTCTGCCATCTGGCTTCTTCCTACATTTCCACGGCAGATAAATAATATTTTCATATTTATTCCTAATTCTATATTAGCTTAAGTTTTTGTCTGACTATAAAGATTTTATATGAAAAAGATTATTTTTATTAGTGCTATTGCAGCTGTTGTTATTGTTATTGTTATTGCTGTAACAAGCGCTATGATTTTGTTACAAAAGTCATCTCCTGAAAAAATACATCTTCATTCTGATTTTAAGGTTTATTTGAATGGCCAAGCTTACAATTTTACTAGCGAAAAATATATGAGCATGGAAGGACATCATTTGAGCGAAAGAACTCATTTACACGATATGAATGGAGATATTATTCATATACATGCTGCTGGGGTATCTTTAGGAGAGTTTTTCAATAGTTCGGACATTAAATTTAATTCAACATGCTTTGTTTTGAATAATGGAACAAGTTATTGCAATTCTGATAACAGTAAAATAAAGTTATATGTCAATGGTATTGAGAACATCCAAATGGAAAAGTACAATCTAAAAGATTTAGATAGGATACTTATTACATATGGAAATGAATCTTCTGAACAGATTAAATCTCAGATAGATGGTGTAACAGATGTATCATGTATATATTCTTTGAAATGCCCTGAGCGTGGATCTCCGCCTGACGAGTCCAGTTGTGTTGGAGGAAATGGTACTATGTGTGTTGGCTAAATTGAAAACTATTTATACTAACATTTACAAATAATGTAATGGTTTCCATGAAAATAAATTTTTGGATGATTTCTACTATTGTTTGTGTAGTAGCTATAGCAATACTTTCTATTGTTGCAGTCAATTTTAATAATAGTGGTATAGGTGAGAAAGCAGCTGGCGACAAAATGCTTAGTTTTATTGAAAAACAAAAATTAGGAAATGCTACTATAATTTCTTCTGTCAAGGAAGGAAGTTTGTACAAGGTTGTCTTGAATTATCAAGGTCAGAAAATTCCTATTTACCTAACACTTGATGGAAACTATTTCATAACACAAATAATTTCAACAAATGGATCATCTGAGCAGTCTAGTTCTCAAACTGACAATATTCAAATTGCAAATATTTCTATTGGAAATTCTCCTTATATTGGTAACGAAAATGCAAAGGTTATTGTAATAGAGTTTGCAGATTTTTCATGCCCATTTTGTGCAGCTGCTTCTGGATATAATTCACAAATGACTGATTACATGAAGCAGAACAATCCACAATGGGAACCAATTGTTAATAATTTGATGAAAGATTACGTAGAGACAGGAAAGGTATTGTTTGTCTCAAAATACTTATACGGTCATAGTGGAGGACATCCAGCTCAGATAGTTGCTTGGTGCTTGAATGAACAAAATCTTTATTGGGATTTTTATCCTAAGGCTTTTGAGAATCAAGCTGATGTAGAAGATCTTAGCAAGATGAAGACGTTGGCTCAAGAGCTTGGAACAAACACAACAGAATTAGATAGTTGTATAGTTTCTGGACGATATGATGAACAGTTTGATCAAGAACAAAATGAGGGATTAAGTACAGGCGTTAGCGGAACTCCAGCTTTCTTTATAAATGGAAAAATAATAGACGGAGCTGTTCCATATTCACAGATAAAGTCTGCTATTGATGTAGAACTTAATAAATAAATTTCAGATTTATTACAATCTGGGTTAATACATGGTGAAACTTAGCTTCACCTGTACGCAAGGATTTTATCAAAAATCTTTTCTGTACCCCGTAGCTTGCTACGGTAGAAGCTTTGAAAAAGCTTCAATTTTCTAGATTGTAATTAGGAGAATTCCGTCTTGAAAAGTTGCGTAATACAACAAAGAACTTATTGCTCTTTTTGTACACCATGAATTTGATTCATGTTTGTAGCAACTTTTAGGAATGCTCATTTTATTTTGATAAAAATTCTAATAAAGCCATTGCAGAATATATTCTAAATTCGACTTCATCAAAAACAACTGAGTTTTTTGAATAAAAAACTTCTTTTGATATTTCTCTTTCATGATGAGCAGGCAAACAATGAAGAATTATCATGTCTTTTTTAGAGTTTTTTAAGAATTCTTTATCAACAACATATTTTTTATGAGGTTTTTTGTCAAGAAATTTTGGGTCATTCTCCCACCATTCATCAACATATAAAACATCTGCATTTTTAATCAATTTGTTAGAGTGTTTTACAATATTTAAATGTCCCTCTAGTTTCTCTATAGTCTTGAAGAAATCATTATTTTTTGGGGTGATCTTTCCTTTTGGAGTGATTAAGGTAATGTCGCCTCCTAATAGTAAAATTGCATATACAAATGATTCTATCACACCACTTCCGTTAGGAGGACATATTGCGTATATATTTAATTTTTTAATATTGCCTCTATGCATTTCAATTGTTGCAACATCTGCTAAAGCTTGACTTGGATGTCCTGTTCCAGAAAATCCATTGATAAATGGCGGGTAGTTTTTTCTCATAAGCACTGTCAGAAGTTTTCTAGAGTAATCACGTACAATATATATATCAAGAAATTTGTCTAGAGTTTCTATAATGTCTTCAAAATCTTCTCTAGGTTTCCCTAGTTCATGTGTTATAGATCTTGTTGGTATAAAATAAGGAAAGCCTCCTAACTTGAAAGTTGCTATTTCAAATGAAAGTTTTGTTCTTAGAGAAGCAGAATCCAGAAGCAGCCCTACATTTTTGCCTTTTAGAATAGAAAATCGGTTTTTATAGTTTTTCTTAAAGAATAAAACCCGTTTAATAAGAAATTCTAATTCTTTTTTAGAGACATCTGTTATTTCTATTATATTTCTTTCTTTCATATAACATCCTTATAATATTTCATATATATTTATCTAAATTACCACTTTTCTGATTTGTAAACAGCACAAACAAGCGAACAAACCGGAGTTTTATTGCATTTTATTCCCATTGTTTTTGTTTTAATTTTTCCATATTTCTCAGCTCTGTATTTCATCATGTTTGTTAAAGATTCTCTAGCTGCTTTTACAACTTCTTTTTCTGAAGAGCCATGATGTTCTACAAAAAGGCCTCTTCCTGATTTATTTTGCACCCATCCAAGACATGCCCACGCTTCTTTTCCTGGTTTTGTTTCAATACGTTTACTTAATACAACATATAGTTTATTTCCATGTTCTTTGATGTTTGATATGTTCTTTTTTAATTCTATTATTGCTTTTTCTGGAATTATTGAACTAAGAATTATTAGATTATAATTTGCTATTCCAGCATCAAATAATGCGGCATCAAAAGCTGCTAGTTCATTAGGTCCTTCACCTTTTCCTATCATTAATTTTATCTTCATAAAAATCTCTTTAACAAAAGTTGTTTTGAGTAAATAAAAAGAATTATAGACTATTTTCCTAGAGTTTTCTGACCTGGTTTCCATTCCATCGGGCAGAAATCTCCTGTTTGAAGAGCTTGTACAACACGAAGAGTTTCTTCAACACTACGACCTACTGTCAAATCAGAAACAACTTCATATCTTACAACGCCTTCTGGATCTATTATGAAAGTTCCTCTGTAAGTTATACCCTGGTCTTGTTTCATTATATCAAATGCATGAGCAAGCGCATGGTTAGTATCTCCTACTATAGGAAACTTAACTTCTGGCATGTCTCTTTCAACCCAGTTTTTATGGCTGAATACACTGTCAGTACTTGCTCCTAAAATAACTGCATTGTGTTTTGAGAATTCTTGCTCACGAGCTGCAAACCCTCTAATCTCAGTTGGACAGACAAATGTAAAGTCCAAAGGATAGAAAAATAATACAACCCATTTTCCTTTGTACTTGCTTAACTTTACCTTTTCCATTTTCCCCCCTGAATAAACATCTAATTCTAAATCTGGTATATCTTTTCCTAACTTCTTTCCTAACAACATATTTTAGCACCTTTCTAAACCACGAACCAAGGTTCTCAGTTTTAAGTTAATCCTGATCTCCTCTAGAGTTCTGTAAGAACTCATAATAGACGATAGAATAAGTATTAGCTGCGACGAACTTATTTAAAACTTACCAATTGGAAACTTAGGTATTAACTTTTTATTATCTGAAATGTGGTTGTATAAGACTTACTTTGTTAGTTGTTAAAATTATAAAATATTCCAAAAATTTACAAATTAGTCTAAATGTTGAAATTTTCCTATAATTATAGTTATGAACAAAACTATCTAGACTACATGATGAAATTATGCTTCATCTTTACAGAAGAAACTTTGTTTCTTCATGTATACTATGTTTGTTCTAATTATAGTCGTCCAACAAAGTTTTTAGATTATATTTTGCTGAACTCCTAAATACTCATCCAATGCTTTCTACCGAAAGATTTAATTGGAGGAGTATATACATAGTGAAACTATGTTTCACTTGTACAGGTAAAGCTTTGCTTTACCATGTATGTACGAAGCATAAATATTCTAGTTTGTTATTCTTCGTACTATAGTTATTAAATCTTAAGGCACATTTTCTATTATGGCTGTTTATAGTATACTAATACAAAAAAGTGATTTTAGTTTATCTTTACTTGAAGAAGGCATTGTTGTTAGGAAGTACACTGTTGCTATTGGACAAAGAGCTGATGGAAAGTCAAGAATTTATGAAGAAGATCTTAGAACACCTGAAGGAGTTTTTAGTGTTAAAACGACTCATATTCTAGACAATGGTTTATGGTTCTAGACAATGGTTTATGGGGGTCTGATCCAACGTTAAGACTATTGAATACTGTTTATTATCCATTTTATCTTGCACATAAGTTTGGAAATTGGTTCGAGGATTTGGGTATAGGAGCTTATGGTTCTGGCGTTATCGCATTAAATTATCCTAGACAAGAAGACGTTGATAACTATAATAAACTTCTTGCTTCTGGAGAAGTACAAAGAGATTGGCAACGGTTTATGGAAGAAAAATGGAGACCTTTGTTTCAAAGAATTTCAGAGGAAAGTAACATCGCTTTTGATAGAGTTGTTTTGACGTCTGACTACAGACATGGTAAAAGAACTTTTCTGGAATGCAAAATATTTGAGGAATTGTATAATTCAATTCCACCACAACCGTCACTACCGTTGGCAATACATGGAACAAATGATCCTGATTGTATAGGTCATAAAATATCAGGTGGATGTGTTAGAATGCATGATAGAGATATAGTAGAACTTATGGGTTATGTTAGGATTGGTATGACTGTAGAAATTATATAGAATTACTTTTTCTTAGCTTTCTTTGACTTTGCTTTAGAAGTTTTGTCCTGTATTTGTGGGCTAAGACCAAGTCTTTGACGCATCCATTTTACTGTCTTTTCTTTTGCATTTGGAGCTGATTTTTCTTCCATTTGCGGAACAGGATCTTTATTTTTTTTGTATTTGTCAAATTCTGTTTCCGGTTCTGCTGTATGTTTTTTAATTTTTATGTCTTTTTGGCTAACTTCATGATCGTCTTCATCTATAGGCTTTTCAAACACTAATTCTGCTAAATCTTGACCTTCTTTCATTATAGGCTCTACTACTCTTTGTTTTATACCATCTAATAAAGAATTTGCAGTATGTTCTCTGCTTGACATCATTTTCTTAAGCATAACATTTTCTTCTTTCAAAGCTATACTTTCTTCACTCATTTTTATAATAATACTGTGAACAGTTGCCATAGAATCTTCAAAATGGGCTATTCTTCTATTAAAATGCTTTTCCAGATGCTCTACCTTTTCCTCTATGTTTATAGGCTCGTCTTTGATTATATTTACAGCATTTTTCGCTATTTTATTAAGTTTCATAAGTATACCTTATTTCAAGCATATTATATCAAATTATTGCTTATTTCACTATAAATAATTTATATATGGGCTCCAAATATAAGTTATGGACATTTATTCTAACATAAAAAGTATGAAAATTCAAGGAGCTTCTCAGATAGCTATACAAGAGATTTTGCATCTAAGAGATTTTGCCAAAAAACATGGATTTGGACAGGAGTTTGAGATTGAGTGTAAATATCTTATGAATATAAGGAAGACTGCTGTAGTTTCCAATAATGTTATTACAGAGTTGCTAAAAGATAGAAGTTTGGAAAACATTGTATATTTGATAGAGCAATTAAAGAATTCTAGACAAAAAATAGCAAA
Source organism: Candidatus Aenigmatarchaeota archaeon (assembly GCA_016213555.1). Taxonomy (GTDB): domain Archaea; phylum Aenigmatarchaeota; class Aenigmatarchaeia; order GW2011-AR5; family JACRAC01; genus JACRAC01. The sequence goes on from JACRAC010000041.1 coordinate 6,714, forward strand.
AAATGCTAAAGTATTGTTTAAAGGCAAGAAAACTATTATGACTCATTGTCATAGTCATGAGGCAACTGATGTTTTTCTAGAAAACAAGCTAAATATTAAAGAAATTTATGTTACTGAGACAAGACCTTTTGGACAAGGGTTGCTGACTGCAAATGATCTAAAGAGAAAGATGAGAGTAAATTATATTGTTGATTCTTCAGAAGGATTTTATATGCCTGAAGTGGATTTTGTGCTTGTTGGAGCAGACGCTCTTAGGAAAGAAGGTCTTGTGAATAAGATTGGGACGTTACAACTATGTATACTTGCTAAAGAGTATGGGAAAAAGGTTTATGTGGCTGCAGATACATTTAAGATAGATAATAGAAAGAAAATAGATATAGAGTTTAGGAATCCTGAAGAAATATCAAAACCAATAAAAGGAGTTAAAATATTAAATCCTGTATTTGATATCACAAAATGGAAATATGTTGATAAAATAATTACTGAGAAAGGGATTTTAAATTCTAAACAATTAAGATGGTAAATATGGAATGGAAATTATTGTCTGATAGTAGAGTAGGCGGGCTGTTTTTATTACTTTTACTAATATTTCCAATAGATACTGCCAAAGGCCTTAGTATAGTATTATTTCATATAATAGATTTTCCAGGATTGGCATATGGTTGGCTTTGGCTACTTGGAGCTTTTGCATTTGCATTCGCAGTTTCTAATTTGGTCTTCTATCTTTATGATAAGAAAAAAGGACTGAAATATCAGGATGCTCATGTAGAATGGGACAAACAAAGAAAAAAAGATGAGGAAGCTAGAAAAAAGGCTAAACTCAAAGAGAGTTCTAAAAAGTAATCTATGAAACTTACTTATATTAACTACGTCTATTAGTATCTCCGAAAGTATAGTGGAGTAAGGGGCATATACTTAACTTCGCCACTTTCTAAAACTATTTCTTTCACCTAATTCATTTTGCCACTTGCGTTTACCAACGCAATTTTAGCGACTTATCTTCGTATCTGTACACAAAATCACCCAAAATACTAAGGATTTCTTCAGAA
>JACRAC010000044.1 GCA_016213555.1 Candidatus Aenigmatarchaeota archaeon
CTTTTGGATACAGAACATTCTTGCCAGGATATTCTGAGAGAGTACAGATAAAGAATTTTGAAGATGGGTATTTAACAGGAGAGTTACCGCAAGCTGGATTTAAGCCAACCCAAAAAACAATAGAATATTATACAGAACTTTTTAAAAATAGAAAAATAAAAATAGATTTAAAAAAGGATCAAGAAAAGAAAGACAAAGAAAGTTCAGATAACACAGAGCAACAAGACTAGACATTATTAAAGCTTTTCTACCATAGTTGTTTTATGACAAAAAAATCTAAAGAGAACTACGAAGAAGAATTACAGAAAATGTATATGCAGCATCAAATGTTACAGCAATACATAAAAGGTTATTCAGAACAAAGCACCATAATAGAAGGTAAAATACAAGAGCTTATTTCTACTACAGATGCTATTAGCGAGATTAAAAATGCAAATAAAGGATCAGAAATTATGGCAAATTTAGGGTCTCAGGTTTTTGTCAAGTCTGACCTAAAAAATACAAATGAAGTAATAGTTGAATTAGGTGCAGGTATATACGCAAGCAGATCAATAGAAGATGCTACTAAAATATTAGATAGTAGAAAACAAGAGCTGATGAATGTAAATAATCAAATAATGATGGAGATAAACAAGCTAGCAATGCAGATGAAGCATATGGAGCCTGAGATTCAAAAGCTAATGGAAAAAATGCAAGGCCAATAAAATAAAGATAAAATTATTTCTTGAATTAATATCCCTTTTTATCTTGATATTATAAAATTATTATTATGTTTGGATCATTAAAGAAAAAGCTTAAAGAAGCTATTGACAAGATTTCTGGAAAAATAGAGAAAGAAGATCATGTTGTTCTTGAAGAAAAGGATTTCAAGGCTGAAGAGCCTGAAAAGGAGAGCAAAAACGAGGGAATTGTTGAAGAACATGAAGCTCCTGAAGTTCTTATAGAAACAGAAGAAGAATGGAAAAAGCAACATGAGACAGACAAGAAAATAATAAATGAAATAGACGATGAAATACAGAAATTGGATAATATAGAAAAAGAACTTCAGAATGAAATAAAGGAAAAAGATGAAGAGAAAGTCCTTGTAAAAGAAGACAAAATACTTATAGAAGAGATAGAAGAACAAAAGAAAATGCTTGAAAAGGTTAAGGAAGAAACCATTAATGAAGAACTTCCTGAAGAAGAAGTTGAAGAAATAAAAGACCATAAAGTAATCCAGGAAATAGCAGAAACTCTTGAAGAAAAAATGGAAGTTGAAAGTAGGCAAGAAGAAAAAGAAGAAAAGATTTTAGGAAAAGAAGATCAACCGCTTATAGAAAAAGCACTTGAAGATCTTGAAAACGAAGACAATGAGAAAGAGTTAGCAGAGAGTGCTATTGAGGAAATTAAACTCGCTGATATTTTAAAAGCAGAAGAAGAGCATAAAAAAACTATTGAAGAAAAGACAATTCAACTGATGCAGGAGAGCGAACTAGAAGAGCATGAAAGAAAAAAAACAGAGCAACATAAGAAAATAAGATACGAGGAAAAATTACCAGAAATAGAGATAGAAATAACAAAAGAAGAATTAAAAAAAATTAAGGAAGAAAAAATCGTAGAACCCGAAGTAATAATTGAAGATAAGAAAGAAGAAAAATTTTCTCTGTTCAAAAAAATAAGCGAAAAAACTCTTTCTGAAGAAGAGATAACAGAAGTACTTGAAAATATTAAAACAGTCCTTTTGGAAAATGATGTTGCGTTAGAAGTTACAGAAAGAATATGTGGAGATATAAATCATAGTCTAAGAGGAAAAACAATAAAGCGTGGTAAGACCACAGAGGTTATAGAATCTGCATTAAGAGATGCAATATTTGATGTTCTAAATCAGGAAAAAATAGATTTGGAAGATTTGATTAAAAATTCAAAAGAGCCTCTTCTTGTAATGGTACTAGGATTTAACGGAGTAGGCAAAACAACTACTGTAGCTCGTCTAGCTCAAAAATACAAAAAATACAATCCAGTAATAGCAGCGGGTGATACATTTAGAGCAGCAAGTATAGAACAGCTTGAAGAACACGGAAAAAATCTAAAAGTAGACATTGTCAAGCATAGATATGGAGCAGATTCAGCAGCAGTCATATTTGATGCTAAAAAGCACGCGCAAGCTAAAGGGTCTAAATTAGTTTTAGGAGATACTGCAGGAAGAGCCCATACAAATACAAATCTAATGGATGAGTTGAAAAAAGTTTGTAGAGTAAACAAACCTGACTTAAAAATATTAGTTCTAGATGCTCTTACAGGTAATGACATATATGAACAAGCAAGATTATTTGATCAAGCAGTAGGAGTAGACGCAATAATACTTACAAAAACAGACGTATATGAAAAAGGTGGAGCAGCTCTAAGTGCAGCATATACAATAAAAAAACCTATTTTGTTCCTAGGATCTGGACAAGGTTACGGAGACTTAAAAGAATTCAACCCAGAAGACATTGTAAAGAACCTGTTGGGGTGATTATAAATTTTTATCTGATAGATACAACTTCTATTTCATTTATTCCATTAAAGTCTTTATCTCCTGTATAAAATTTATCACATCCTGTAATAATGGAAGTAGCGAGATTAATTGTATCTATATATGAAAGATCTCTTCTTTTATCACTGTAATATTTCAATCTTAAATCACATGCAAGATCAGCTATTTCTTTTGTAACAGGCATTATTTTTAAATTATCCAGACCCTCTATTATCTGCATTGCATAATTTGCTCTTTCCAAATCAAATAACTTGGTCAATCTATATTTTACCTCCAATAATACTGTTGTAGTTATTAATTTTACAGATTTATCTTCCATTATTCTAATACATTCTTTATTATCTTTTTTAGAGAAATATTCTATAAAAATCCAGCTGTCCAGAAATATCATAAAATCACTAAGACCAATCTTTTTTGCTTTCTTCTATCATTTTATCTATTTCAGATTCATCTATCTTCATTGTTTTTCTTAATTCCTTTAATTTTTGCAAAGCATTTTCTATCTTAGGCCTTATAACAATTTCATTTGCTTTTTCTATAAATACGATTTTATTTCCTTCTTTCAATCCAAAATGCTCTCTTATCTGCTTAGGTATTGTTACCTGTCCTTTGCTTGTCAGTGTCGCTTCTTCCTGCATTATATCACCTATTCACTTGTCCTTACTTTATCTATATATGTAAGAATATTTAAATATAATACTTACTAAGATTCATGACAAGTAAAAAGTTTGTTACTCTAAAGAAGTTATTTAAGCATTAGAATTTCTTAATTCTTATATGTTATTAACAACAGGAACTGAAATAAGAAATTATCGTATTTTAGAGCCATTAGGAAGTCAAGGAGCAATGAGTGCTACATATTTAGGGATGGATACGAGGCTAGATAGACAAGTTATTTTAAAACAGCTTAATAGATCACAGCAAAACTCGGACTTTGTTTATCAAGAAGGGAAAATTCTTGCAGGATTAAAACATCCAAACATTGTAACTATATATGATTTAGTTGATTTTGATAATTCTATATTTCTAGTAATGGAATATGTTCCTGGACAAAACCTTAGACAATGTGTTGAACAACAATTTGAAAGGACCGGGGTTGGATTAGGAGAATATTATACAAGAGAGTTTGGATTAAAATTATCTAGCGCTTTAGAATACTTACATAATCAAAAACCAGCTATTGTTCATAGGGATGTAAAACCTGATAATATTTTTAGAAAAGAAGTTTATGGAGAAGGATGGGATGTATTGCTAGGAGATTTTGGAATTGCATCATTAGCAACTGATCCTTATCAAAGAGAATCTATAGGAACTCCTCATTTTGTCGCACCAGAACAATGGACAGGAGAAGCTTGTACAAAATCAGATGTTTATTCATTATCAGCAACTCTATACTATGTTTTATCAGGAGTAGAACCTGCAGAAGATACAGATAAATTTTTGATGCAATTAAAAGACTGTTGGACAGCTGGTGGCATGACAAGAGGTATGTGTGATGTGTTAACAAGATCAGCACAACCAAGTACATCTGATAGATATAGTGCTTCTGAGATGTTTTACCATCTAAGTGTTTTGAAAGATTATACAATGATACCAAATAATCTAGTAGATAGTATATCAAGACCAAATTTATCAGCAATTGATTTGACAGATCCACTTATAAAAATGGCCGAAGGAGTAATAGTACAAATAAAAGAAGCTGCAGAACCCAACGGAGGATACAGTACAATTTTAATAAAAGTACAAGATCCACCAAACCATGGAGGAAACTTATCATACAGATTAGTAGTAAAAAAGTCAAGAAGAAGTTTTATAACAAAACTGTTAGATTATTTCCTTGATAGATCAATATCTGTAAGCGACAAACATAATGGAGAAATAGTTCATGCTGATCTATATCCATTTGATGATAGAGTAGTTATTAGTTATATAAATTCTACTTTGAATGGCTTCAAACATCAGGAAGTGGCTATTCCAATAAGATAAATTTTTAAACATGAGGTGATGATAATGAAAGGCAAAGGAGAGAATGCAATATTCAAGGAAAGTGAAGAACCTAATGGCTTGAATATTAAAGGAATAGATTTTTCTTCTGATGTAGATTTGAAGACCTTTATAGATTCTTTTGAATCTACAGGATTTCAAGCATCTCATTTAGGTAAAGCTATAGAAATAGCTAGAAAAATGAGAAAGGAAAAAATAACAATATTTTTAGGATTTACTTCTAACATGATTACTTCAGGTGTGAGAGAGCAGATAAGATATTTAGTCCAGAATAAAATGGTTCATTGCATAGTTACTACTGCAGGAGCAATTGAAGAAGATATTGTAAAAACTATTAACCCTTTTATATTAGGAGACTTTCGTCTTGATGGAGCAGAGCTTAGGAAAAGAGGTATAAACAGAGCAGGCAACGTGCTAATTCCAAATAACAGATATATAGAATTTGAGAAAATATTTACACCTTTCCTAAAAAAACTGCTAGAAGAGCAGAAAAAGACCGGAAAAATAATTACTCCTAGTGAGCTTTGTAAACGTCTAGGTGAATTAGGAAATGAGTCTTCTTTCTTATATTGGGCTGCAAAAAACAATATACCAGTATTTTGTCCTGGTATAACAGACGGCTCAATGGGAGACATGATATTTTTCTTTAAACAGGAAAATCCAGGTTTCAAAATAGATGTCACAGATGATTTGACTAAACTAGTAGACATAGTCTTTGCTGCAAAAGAAACAGGAGCAATAGTTCTTGGAGGATCTTTACCAAAACACCATATAATGAATGCTAATCTAATGAGAGAAGGAACAAAGTATGCTATCTACATAAATACAGCCATTGAAGCAGATGGCTCTGATTCAGGCGCATTACCAGAAGAAGCAAAATCATGGGGAAAAGCATCAGCTGGAGCAGAATCAGTAAAAGTTCAGTGCGACGCTACAATAGCTTTTCCAATTTTAGTAGCTGGAGCTTTTCTAAAGTAATTTATACCTGACTTCGCCACTTAGATGAATATAAGAGAATGCTACATATCATGGAATTGGTGATTTCATGAAAAATGTAACATTCTCATTAGGTAGTGTAGCAATAATTGATAAAGCTGACGTTTCGTTCGGTTTCTTTGA
>JACRAC010000043.1 GCA_016213555.1 Candidatus Aenigmatarchaeota archaeon
ACAAGAATATCTGGGTTTCTTTTTCATTGAATGAAGAATCTATATATGCACCCCATAAAATCTGTGCTTCTGGATTATGCTCTGTTACTGCTTCAACCACTAACTTGAAATCTTTTACAAGAATGCTGCTTGTTCCTGCTATGCTTATCAATATTTTAGTATATTTTCTTATATTTGCCTTGGCTATCAATAAATCTGCAGCCTTTTTAGGGTTGTCTGACTTGGTAGCATGAACTTCCATTGACTCAGATTCTTGGCAAAATTTTACAAGGTCAGACATTTCTATAGTTACTATTCTACTGTCTCCTACTACTTTATTGAATAGATATTGATCCATGAAATCACCTTTTCCTAAATTTTCCAAGAGCTTTCGCAACCTCCACATACAATCCTTTTGTCTTTGATTTTGGAATTTTATATGGATAGACAAAATAAATTATCTGCTTACCTTTCTTACCATATATGATGGGCTCTTGGTTGTGTTTTTAGTATTCTCTCGTCTTCTGGAAAATAATGTCCAGCTCATTTTCCTTTCTGTATACATTCTCCGCAGACTATCCATGCTATCTTCTTTTTCTTATAGTACCCAGAGTTTAGCTTCTTTTTATTGTCAAGCTGTTTTGCATAGTCAGACTCTACATCTTCTTGATGCTTCTTGCAGGCTATACATTTGTATGTCCAGTTCATAGTAATCAAATGTTTTCTAGCTTTATAGCTATTGTGAATTAGCAACAACTATTTTCAGAAATATCTTATAGAAAATGTGTTATGAGAAAATATATATTTATACCACTCAAACACAAAAGAATTATGGCAAATAAAAGCCCTATTGAATGGACCAATGCTACTTGGAACCCTACTACTGGCTGCACTAAGATTAGCGCTGGATGTGCTAATTGCTATGCAGAACGACTTTCTAACAGGCTTTACCATATGGGAACAGAAAAATATAGAAACAACTTCAAATTGACGCTTCATCCAGATGCTTTGGAAATACCTCTTAAATGGAAAGAACCTAAAAAGATTTTTGTAAATAGCATGAGTGATCTATTTCACAAAGACATTCCATTTAGCTTTACTAAAAAGATTTTTGATGTAATGGAAAAAGCTAGCTGGCACAACTTTCAGGTTCTTACAAAAAGGCCTGAAATAATGTTGGAATTTACCAAACAATATTATCCTAACCCTCTTCCTAATGTTTGGTTAGGTACCACTGTAGAGAGTTCTCCATGGAAGTATAGGATAGATGTTTTAAGAAAAGTTCCAGCAGTCGTAAGATTTCTTAGCCTAGAGCCATTAATAGGGCCTTTAGGAAAATTAAATCTAAAAGGAATTCATTGGGTAATTGTAGGTGGAGAAAGTGGTTATAGAAGAAGGCCTATTGAACAAGAATGGGTAAGAGAGATAAGAGATCAATGTATAGAAAAGAAAGTTCCTTTCTTCTTCAAGCAATGGGGAGGAGTTGTAGCAAAATCTGGTGGCAGGAGATTAGATAGAAGACATTGGAATCAATATCCTGTAGATAATTAAAAATCCCTTATTGATGTAGCTCTTCCATCTATTTGTTGTGATATAGTTTCCAATATATCACCATCAAATTTTTCAATTAAATTCTTCAGTTCAACAAATACTCTAAACCATGGACTACCTCCTGAAGTTCTTGTTACAGCTGGTATGAGATGATAATAAAAAGATCCACTTCTATCAGCCTTTATTTTTATTTCTGTTGATATATCTTTGCCTATTTCTAGTAATTGTTTTCTATATATTTCTATTGCCCAAGAAGACATATTTTCTGATGGAGGTTCTTCATCAGTACCAAGAAATCTCTTTAGAGTTTCTTTGTATGGTCTAACTCTTGCTATTCCTTTTGAAGGGAAGTTTATTATAATATCACAATTAATGTTCTCTGCTAGATATTTCAATGAATCAAAATTTAATTCCAGTCCTTCTGGATCAATAAAAACTAAAGAGTGCGTTATTTTGTTTTCAGATAGTATATCAGGCAATTCAAAAATACGATCATTAGCATCTTTCGAAGATTCTGGGATAAATATATTTTCATTTTCTTTCTTAAGATGGTCTAATCTAGTATTAAGAGCAGAAAGATATTCATTACTCTTATCTGAATATATGTATGTAGAAAAATTATTACTACTTTCTCTTATAATTAGAGGAATTGTAGAAGAACCAGCAATAGGGACTTTTCTATCTCCAAGTAGATTTAGTCCAGGACCTGAGAATAAATCTATATATGCTAATTTTTGTCTTCCGCCAAGAATATTTAGGTAAGGTTTTATGTAGTATTTCAATGCAATTAATTTCAGTCCTGTCCATGCACCTTTATCGTAACTATCCATTTTGATAGGCAGCGTTTCATCGAAATTCTTTATTTTTTTCCCAGCATCCATAAGTGGTTTAAGATGGTTTATTATTCTCTCTCTATCAGACAATCTAGTTACAGGCATAACAATACACAATATTATTTATAAAGGATTTTTAAAATTCTCAAACCTTTTTATTATATTTATCTTCACATTCTTTAGTACGTGAAAACTGTCGGATAAATTTAATTCATTAAATTCATCGTCCAAGAGGAAAGATCTTTTATTGGATACTCTATGGATTCCTAGAGGGAGCTTGACCATAGATCCATAGCCTTTTTTATCTAATCTGGCTTGCTTTGGAAACACTTCTACATTTGATAAAGCTAATTCTTCTGCAATATTTTTAGCGAATGATTGCGCTAATTCTGCTTCAGTTTTTTCTAGAAACAGCCATACATGATAACCTCTTCTGCCACTAAATTCCATAAGAGGAAAATAATCTAGAATTTTTAGATGCTCGTATAATCTTTTTGCTTCATTGAGTACAATTTCTAAATGTTGTGGTTCTTCAGAATCTGCATCAAAATCCCAACATAGCCATTTTATTGTATTGTCTTTAGCTATCTGGAAAACTCCTATAGTAGCTTGGCCATCTATATGGTCTTTCAAATATTTAGGAAATAGAAATTCCTTAACAACAAAATACTCATTCAAACCATCTTTCATAACAGCAAAAGCATCATCTCTATTTATGAAAGGCTTCAATGCCATAAACGCTTCTGTAACAGAAATCTCTTTGTTCATACTATTAGGTTTATACGAAATTATTTATCCCTTCTACAACATCAAAAAGCCTCTGCATTTCCTAGTGCAATATGCCCTCAATCGATAGACTAAAGAAAAATCAACCCTTTAGTAGCTGTCTAAGCTTTTTTGGTATATTTATCATCTTTCCATTTTTATTTATTGGTCTTAATCTTTGCCAAGTGGAATCGCATATCTGACAGTTAAAAATATTTTCATCTCCACTAACTTCTAAGCCAAATTGTTCACATTCAGGACATGTTCTTGTCGACTCAAATGTTATTTTCATTATTAATTATACTATACGATATTTATATTGAATATTTTCTATTTATGTTAATTTATTCTAAAAATCCCGCCACTTAATTCAAACTCTCCTTCTTTATAGAATTCTATTTTATAAAAAGAATTATCATTTTTTAGTTTTTCCAGAGTTTTGTCAAACCCTTTTCTAGATATTATATCCAATGGCAATAAATCAGCTAATCTTACAACAGCAAAGAATAAGGAGATTTTATTCTTTTTTGCCAATTTCATAATATATTCACAAGAGCCATTTGCTTCGAATTCTTTTTTATTTTTGTTCTTTGTTGTTTTAACTTCACAAATAGCTTTTACTAAATTATGAGAAGAATCATAGATAACTATATCAAGATGTTCCAAAACCTTTAGATTGAAAAATCTTTTTTCTACAAAATTATGACCATCCATTATCTTATATCCAATTTTCAAAAGAGATTTTATATGCACACTATTCTCTACCAAATTTTGTCCTATTTCTCCATAGTTCCACCAATAAATTGCTCTTTCTCTTTCTGATAAATGATCTAACATAATTATAGATAAATCTGAAAATTTAAGTCACTGATTCACTCCAAACACCCCAACCAACTCCTTGTATTTATTATAACTGTTTACCCTATTGCCAAATGCTTCCATATATTGCCTTAGGGCATCTTCGCTCCTGTTTTCAAGGAAGCATATCTTCTTTCCATTGATATGGACTGTCCTTATTGGAAACAGGCTTTTGAGAATGCTGTGGTTCATGGCTGTATATTCTGAGCTGTCAGGCATTGTATATCCATTTTGTATAAGCTCTTTTAACAGATCTATTGATCTATGACTCAGAGATATTCTAGCATTTGGAAATGGAAGGTCTTTGCATGCATTGATGACAGCTGGATAAGAGATGTTTAGATGCTTTGATGCCTGATATCTTGATGCGCCTGACTCTACCAGCTCTCTTGCTCTCTTCTTTTTTTCATCATTGATTTGTCTCCTATTTGGCAGGTCTAATGTAAGATATTTTACAGTAAAATACTTAACTCCTGTTATTGCAGATGTTTCTGATTTTGTTTTTCCAGACAATACAAGCTCTCTGACCTTTTGCCTAGTTTCTTCAGGAATCCTATTGCTTGGTTTGGATGGCAGGTCTTTTGTCAAATCCTTTACAGTATTGTATGGAATGCCTATAATCTGGCTAGCCTTGTATTTTGTAGCTCCTTCTTTTACAAGGCTTCTTATCCTCTCTCTTATTTCATCTGGCGTTCTTGGCATACTGCTTTTTTGGATACAAAGCATTAATCATTCAACTGGACTTTGGTAGAATTTTCTCTATGGATATCCGATTTTTGAGAAACCAGCTTTAAGAATTTTGATAGCATAGGCTATTTGGTGAACAGATGTACAGTTCATTGGTAAAAATATATAATCGGAGGGACTGTTGCGAAACATACAAAACTAGAATATATGTTTCGTATATAGTAAGAACAAAATATAATCTAAATAGTTTTGTTCATTACTATAATTCATGAACATTGAAAAAATTTTAGAATTCATGAATATTGTAGAAAACTTGAAGAAAACTAAGCGTACAGGCTGGATCAAGAATAAAATAAAAAATTCTGAATCTGTTGCAGATCATTCATTCAGAACAGCTCTTTTAGCACTTGTGTTATCAGACGAACTTAACGTAGACAGAGATGTTATGGTAAAAATGGCCCTTATTCATGATATTGGAGAGTGTATTATAGGAGATCTTACACCAGATGATAAAAAAAGAGTAGAAAAATACAAGATGGAGAAAAAAGCTATTGAACAACTATCAAAGCTTTCAGGCGACAAAGAAATGCTTGATTTGTGGTTAGAGTTTGAAAAGCAGGAACCCTTAGAATCTCAATATATTCATCAACTAGATAAGTTAGAAATGGTTATACAAGCTCTTGAATATGAAAAAACACAGAAAGTAAATTTAGACAGCTTTTTCAAAAACTCAAAAGAGCATATAAAAAATCCAAAGCTATTAGAAATATTTGAAGCTGTAGAAAAAAGACGGAATTATAAGTAAGGTTGTATTCCTTTTCTTTCTAACAATGCTCTAGCTTCTTCTGTAATAGGTACAAACCCTAAAGTCGTTGATTCTGTTAATTCAAAATCAACAAAACTTTCAGCAGTTACTCCTGGATTGTATTCTTTTGGTAGATGATAAATAACTGCTCCTCCTCCCCAATGAGTTGCTGAAGCATAAGAATTATTTCCAATAAAAAATAAGTTATTTACAGCAGGAACTCTCTCTCTAACTAATTTTTGTGGTAGTCTTAATGTTGCAACAGCTTGATAACCAACAGTATCTAAAGTATCCATTAAAGAAATATAACAATTAACCTTTTAAACCATTTATTGCTTATTGGATTTATGGAGTTAAAAGAAGTTAGAGACTTGGCAATCGCAGCTATTGTGCTAGCATTTGTATTCGTCTATAAAGGATATGATCATTTAGACATTACTTTGAACTTATTACCTTTTGGATTAGTAGCAGTATCTCTTAGCTTTATTTTTCATGAAATGGCTCATAGATATTTTGCCAGAAAATATGAACATCATGCAGAATTTCAAATATGGCCTATTGGATTAGCAATAGCTATTGGATTAGCATTAATTACAGATGGAGCATTTGTATTTGCAGCTCCAGGAGCAGTGATGATATTCCAAAGAGCTGATTTATGGGGAAATGTAAAATACATGTCTCGTAAACAACTAGGAATTGTAGGAATATCAGGCTCAGTAGTAAATATGATTTTGGCAGTTGGATTCACAATTGCAGCTCTAGCAACAGGATGGACTCTATTATATACAGGTACATTTATCAACGTCTGGCTTGCCTTGTTCAACATGATACCTATAGGAATATTAGATGGCTACAAAGTGTTTCATTGGGATAAAAGAATCTGGGCAGGTTTCTTTTCTCTTTGCATAGCATCATTGATATTAGCTCTTATATTTTTGACACCTTACTTATAATTTTCGTATTAATATCTTATTATGAGGGTATTTGTAAAAATATACGGCAGAGTTCAGGCAGTAGGATTTAGAGCAGCAATATTTGATCAGGCTATAAATTCAGGAATAAGAGGATTTGTAAGAAACGTTCAAGACGGTACTGTCGAAATGCTACTTGATGGAGAAGAGGCACTTGTACAAAATTTGATACAATATTGCAGAAAAGGTCCTGACAACGCAGACGTAGATAACGTAGAAATAAGTGAGGAAGATCCAAAGGATTTATTTACAGATTTCAGGATTCTATAGATTTTAATGCTTTGCTACAAAAATTCTTAGACTGATCATATGATTACATACGGTGCCTATTTAGGAACAGAGAGAGAAATGAAAATAAAAAAACCTAAACCAGCTATTCCGCAGATAATGCAAATTGATGGAAAATATATGATGCTATCTTCTAAGGGATCAGGAGGAGTTTTATTCAAAGCATGCAAAGAGCTTGAGTATGCTAGAACTATTGTATTACTATTGTATTGATAGAAAAAGTAGACTATATAAGAAAAGGAAATTAAGGAACAAAAACCTGAGCCTTATAATCAGGGCAGTTTGTTGCAACTAATTCTAGTTTAGCAGGCTTATCAACTCTTCCAGTAGGTAGTGCAACAGATGCAACTCCCAAAGGTTTTATAGTAGCACTTACATTACAACATGTTGTCAGATCAAAGTCCTTTATAGTAGCATCTTCATATGTCAAAAATGCCTTTATACTATCAAGCTCTATATTATTTTTGCTGTTTCTTATAATAAATGCTAACTTCTGTGTTTGCGGGTTGAACTTAATATAATCTAAATCTACTGATAAAGCTCCTAAACAATCTGACTGTTTTAAAATATTAGAACCTTTTTGTCCTACAAACTGAACAGACCATGTAGTCAATATTCCTGCAATAGCAAGTGTCACAGCTATCAGAACAACAGAAGCTATTAATGGTGATATACCTTTCATAAGTCTGGATTTTGTACGATTATTCATTATACCACTTAATATTCTATTAATTTCTTGTTTTATGTGGTATAAATATATTTTATGGTTAATCAAAAAACACATAGAGTAAGCAAATTTAGCCTCTGTAAATACTTTAAATACATTGTTTTTCTAGTTATGATATTGTGATACTATGTTAATACCTGTAAGATGTATTTCCTGTGGAAGACCTATATCTGGTCAATGGGAAGCTTTCAAGCAAAGAGTTAATGCAGGAGAAAAATCAGGTACAGTTCTAAACGATCTTGGAATAAAAAGCTACTGTTGCAGATCTCTTTTCTTGACACACGTTGATAAGCTTCAAGATGTAGGAAGATTTAGAGCATAGATATAGCAAATTAATCCTTCTATTTACACTACTCATAAATGAAACTACCTTTATATACTAGGCTGTATGGAAAAGGTTAAATCCCTAGAAACAGATGATCTATTATGGTGTACCGTATGCCAATCGAAGAATTAATGGAAGAACTTTTACATAAACATAAACAAACAGATAGACCTACCTTTGGACTAGACTCTTACGAAAGAGCAGAACAGCCTACAATATATAGTGAAAGTCATCCAAGATTAGAAAAATATATACCAAGAGCAGTAGAAGCTATAGAAGAATACGCTAGACAAGTTGGTACACAACCAGAGCCAAATTTTCATGGTGTTAGAGTAAAAGTCAGAAAACTTCCACAAGGAATTAAAGGAGTATATTTCCCATCAATGGATACAGTTGTTATAGATAGAGATACTCTGGAGAATGCTGATGATAAATTCTTAGAAAGTGTAGTTACACATGAATTTTTTCATGCTTATCAAAAACGTGCAGGTACTTTGAGAAAATATGATAAACCTTTGATAGAAGGAGGAGCTACTGCAGCAACAGAAGATGCTACGGGTATACATCAAAGAGTTTACCAGCCATTGAAAGAACGTGTAAGAAAATTAGAAGGACGTCATGGAAAGAAAAGAGCGTTTGAAGGAAACGTGCCTGCAAATGAAAGAACGTATGAACCCGCTGCTTATAGAATAGAAGATCTTCGAGAAGCTGCGTAATTTTTATTTTTTCAGAAAACTATTTTCTTATAATAAGTTTATATAATAAACTTTAAGGGAAATCTGCAAATAACTTAGTTATTTGAGATCTCAGTGAGATGTGCTCAATTGAAGATGAGTACATGTAGAGAGAAACTTAGTTTTTGCTCCTATTTAGAAACCCAAATTTTATTCTTACCTTTGAATTCAGTACCCATTTTAGTCTCTGTAGGTACATGGCCTTTTTCTAAAAGCTTAACTTCAGGAACATATGATATAAAATATTTATCTTCTTCCTTTTGCTCCTTTTTCTTAACTTTATTATGCTTAACATGTTTAACTTTTTTAACTTTTATTTTTCTCTTAACCATAATTACCAATAGATAGAGTTGTTAGCAAATGCATTAAAACCTATTTTATCAACTATTCTTATGCTATTGCACAAGTACAAACCAGAAAAGATAGAAGATATGGTAAACAAAGAAGCTGCAAGAGAGATAAAAACTCTTATATTTGAAAAGAAAAAATTTATAATAACAGGTCCTATTGGATCTGGAAAATCTCTTTCTCTTGAAATAATAGCAAAAGAAATGAAGTTTGAGCTGATCAACGTAACAGATGAGATATTTGATTCAAAAGAGATAACAAAGCAGAGAAGTATTTTCTACAAAGGTAAAATATTTGTAGTCGATCTGGATAGTATAAGATCTCTTGAGAAATTAGAGGAATTTATAAAAGAATGCAGCTTCTCAATGGTCATGGCTGCAGATGATATATATCAAAAGAGATATTATGATATAAGAAAAAAGTTTTCTTTAGTAAAATTTAGAAAAATATCTGATATTTATTTGATGAATATAATAAAGAGAATTTGTTTGAAAGAAAACATAGAGTATAGTGAAATAGCTTTGGGAAAATTAATATCAATGTATAGCGGAGATATAAGAGCTGTCCTAATAACGCTGGAATGCATAAAATCAGAAGGTGTTACACAAGATTCTATAAAGAGTATAGAAGAATGTAAATCTCTAAACGTATTCGATGTTCTTACAGAAGTGTTCAACGGAGATTTTAAAAAATCTACAAGACTCTTGTCTAATATGGATCAGGATATACTTCCATGGATTGAGGAAAATGTAGTTGATGGAAAATCTTTGGAAGCCCAAGAATTAGTAGCAAGGGCAGATCTATTCAAGTCAAGAGTAATAAGAACAAATAATTGGTCATTGAATAAATACTACTTTGATTTTCTTGGAGGAATATCTACTCTAAAAACAGGAAGACGTATGTTCAATCCTCCTTACTCAAAAATGAAAGTAAGAGCAACAAAATCAAAATCATTAAAAAAAGTTGTGAAGAAATCTAAAAAGTAATTATCTGAACATGAGGTATTCCACAAGGTCTAAGAACATTTTTCTTGTCTGCAAGATCATTTTCTATTAAGAAATTTACAGATTTTTGTCCAATAGCATTTACGATTGTTGACTTTTTTAAAAGTTCTGCAAGCTCTTTTTCATCACAAAAGCCTTCATAATAAAAATCCTTAGATATAACTATTTCCAAATCCTTACTCTTGAAAGTTTTCCCAAGAATATCCTTGTCAGCTAAAGCTAACAAATTGTTTCCATTCTTGAAAAGCTTATAGGAGAATTTCTTCATAATATATAATTATTTATAAAATTTTATATATATTTAACCCAGTAAAGATTTCGGATACATTCGAATAAATCATTTATTCGATGTGCAGATGAACTTATGTTCATCATGGATGATAGTACTGGGTTAAATATATAGCCCAGCATGAAAT
>JACRAC010000045.1 GCA_016213555.1 Candidatus Aenigmatarchaeota archaeon
AATATGTCAGCTTCTTCTACAAGAGTTATAGTATCTTTTGCTACAAATGATTGACGCTGAACATCATTTGTATTACTATATGCACCTAGAGATTTTATTGCAACTTCTCTACCACTTGAATCAATAGCTCTATAAACATTGAACTGTGCTCTATCTATGAGAGATACAATTCTATAATTACCTATAAGTTGTTCTTCAGCAAGCATTTTCTTAATTAAACAAAACCCTTCTTAAATCATTTGAAGCAATCCAAGTTCTCTAAGCAGCTCTTCAGCAGATATAGAATCCCTGGATGAATAAATAGAAGGTCTGCATCTTTGTATTAATTCATAAAACTTTGGAGAAAGTCTTTCAATAGCGGATTGCCTCTTTTCTCCATCATAAAATCTCTTCTTTGGATCTTCTCCAGTAGAAGCTATAAGCAGAACACCTCCTATAGCATGAACGTCTGATTTAGGAGAGACAGTACCATATTCTTGTCCAAGCGATCTATATCCAAAAGTACCCATATCATATGGATACTCTTGATCAGGAGTCCATAATACTGATCTATCAAAATCAAACAGCACAATACCATCTTTTGTCAGCATAATATTTTCTGGTTTTATATCAGTATGTAAAAGAATAGGATCTTTGTGAAGTTCAACCACTATTGCAGCTAATTCTCTTCCCCAGTATACAGCATCTTTCTCAGAAAAAATATGGTCTTTTCTGTCAAGAAACTCTACCATCAAAGTTCCTTCCAAAAGCTCTGTAACAACATAACAGTCTTTACCAATTTCAAAATAATCAAGTAGTTTAGGAACTCCTTTTTCAATTTTTTTGTTAGCAGCTTCAAGCATTCTTCTCTCATTATCTCCTAAATTCATACCATTTGTTTCTTTTTGCATTCCTAGAATAACTTTTTTCAACGCAACTGCTACACCACGATAAAACGCCTTATAAACAGGATTGTTTGCAAGATATATTGGATTATTCAGTTTTCTATCCAATACGTATCCATTTATTTCATGTCCTGTAAGATCAAGCATAACTTTCTATTGCAGAAAATCTTTTTATTGGTAGAATTATTCCTTTAGAACTATTCACTCTTTCAATACAGGAAACATTATAACATCTCTTATTGATGCACTATTTGTAAGAAGCATTATTAGCCTATCTAATCCAACACCAAGACCTGAAGTAGGAGGCATTCCATATTCTAACGCCCTTATAAAATCCTCATCCATTGGATGAGTTTCTTTATCTCCTCCTTGTCTTAACTTTCCTTGATCTTCAAACTTTTTCCTTTGTGAAATAGGATCATTTTCCTCAGTATAAGCATTTGCATATTCTTGTCCATTAATATATAATTCAAATCTCTCAGTTATACTTGGTAAATGTTTCTTAGATTTAGCCAGTGGAGAAACTTCAACAGGAAAGTCTGTAATAAATGTAGGCTGTATTAATTTTGGTTCTACTAAACCAAATAATTCATTTATTATAATTCCTTCGTCAGCATATTCTGGTGTTTTAGCCCCTGCTTTATGAGCCATTTCTTTTAGTTGACCTAAACTCTTCCCCTGAACGTCCAACCCAAGATATTTTTTAATAGCATCATGCATTGTAATTCTAGTAAAAGGCGGCGTCAAATCTATAACAACTCCTTGATATTCTATCTTAGTTTTTCCTAAAACCTTTTTAGCAATATAAGCAATCATTTCCTCAGTAAGCTTCATGTTATCTGTATAATCAGCATAAGCCCAGTATAGCTCCATAGCACCAAATTCAGGATTATGCTTTGCATCAATTCCCTCATTTCTAAAATTCTTTCCAATTTCATAAACTTTGTCAAATCCTCCAACAATAGCCCTTTTAAGATATAACTCAGGAGCAATTCTAAGATACATCTGTCTTTTCAAATCATTATGAAATGTTGTAAATGGTTCTGCCAAAGCACCTCCATATATTGGTTGCAATATAGGAGTATCTATTTCAACAAAACCTCTTCCTTCAAGATATTCTCTCATAGCCTTTATTATCTCAGCTCTTTTTAGAAAAGTTTCACGCACAGAAGGATTCATGACCATATCAACATATCTTTGTCTATATCTAGCCTCAACATCTTTCAATCCAAACCATTCATCTGGCAAAGGTCTTAATGATTTAGAAAGCAGTTCAAAACTATCAACCCATATAGTTAGTTCACCTCTTTGCGTCTTAGAAACAACTCCATGAACTCCAAGAAAATCGCCTACACTTATTAGTTCAAACAAGTCAAAATCTTTTACACTTTTTTCAATACAAAGTTGTATTCTACCCAAAGGATCTTCTAAATGACAAAATATAATTTTACCATGTTTTCTTATTGATCTAAGCCTACCAGCCAAGCTTATTTTATCCTTTAATTTTTCACCTTCTTTTATATCAGAAAACTTATCTAGAATTTCCTTAGTGTTTGTGGTGGAAACAAATCTATGACCAAATCCATCAACACCTTTTTCCCTAAGCTTTTCTAGCTTATTCAACTGTTCTTCAATTAAAATATCTTCTCTTGTTGCATTTTCCTTTGTCTTGTCTGTCATAATATCACAGTTTTGTATATTCAGAATCAGGAGTTTTTCTAGCCTTATCTAATATAATTTTAGCATATTTTGTCAATTCTACTTCCATAAATCATCATCAAATTTTAAATTATTAGTATCTTAATACTTAAAGTGTCTTTCATATTCTTTATGATCCATCCATTCAAGAATTACAGATACAATTTCTATTTCATTTCCTTTTAGTGTATAGATCAGTCTCCAAGCATTTGGTAAGTTATATTTTCTAAGATTATTTGTCCCAAATTTCTTAGCATATTCTACAGGTATCAAATTTTTAGGAATATTTATTCCGATATAGGGATTTTTCTTCAAGTCATCAACAGCTCTTAGAATAAATTCATAAAGATGTTTGTCTTCAAATTTACCTTCTTTTAGCGCATCAAAAGCTTTTTTCACTTCTTGATTTGCAAACCCTACTCCAATAGTTTTCATTTTATTATCAGTCCTTTCTCTCTAAGTTTTCTTATCCCTTCTGGATCCCATATCCATGTTATTTTTCCATCACTCTCTATGAATATTTTATTAGATTTTTCCAAATAATCTATTATGACTTGAAATGTTTGATACATCATTTGCTTTGGAAGTTTTTTCCAAATTTGATATTTTCCATACATACCACTATACTTTTCTATGATTTTTTCCACCATTAATATACTCTCTAGTGTTGGATTATGAACCATTTTCAATGTCATTGCTATCACCTTATATTTATGAATATATTATATATATAAATATAAGTATTTAAGCCAGAAAAATAATAATCTAAAGAATTAAAAAGATCATTTAGAACAAGGAACTAATTCGTACTTTCTTATTTCATTTGTAGAAACTGCTTTATATCTGACACCAGAAATCTCAACATACAAATTATTTCCATCAAACTCAATTGGATAAGATGTAGTAGAAAAAGTCATTAAATGCGAAGCAGGATCTCTTAATTTCCATCCAAACTTTCCATTTTCCTCTAATGATTTTGCAGTTTGTCCTGACATAATATCAAAACAAATATGACTCAAATCTTTATATATTCTCTTTCTATGATATCTCTATGATTGATCATAGTATCATTGCATTTATCATATTTGTTCTTGCAGTAGGTCTCTTCATGTACAGAGACAGAAAAAATGTCAAACGTGAAGGAATTGTTTTCATGCGAAGAACTGAAAAAGGCAAAAAATCTATAGATAACAGTGTAAAAAAACACCCAACATTTTGGAGAATAATGGGAATAACAGGCCTAGTAATAGCAATTCCTGCAATGATATTCATATCGTATTTTGTAGTATCTAACGGCATAACCGTGCTATCAGGAGTAAAAACAGAAACCGTAAAAATAGTTCTTCCTTGGACAGAGCAAGGATCTCAACCAGGAGTATTTTTTGTTCCATGGTATTTTTGGATAATAGGAATAGCAGCAATAATAATACCTCATGAGCTTTTCCACGGATTTATGTGTAGGTTGCATAAAATCAAAATAAAGTCCCTAGGATGGTTTTTACTAATAGTTCTTCCAGGAGCTTTTGTAGAACCAGACAAGAAAAGCTTGGATAACGCAAATCTTAAAGCAAAATTAAAAGTAGCTGCAGCAGGATCTTTTGCAAATATTATAACAGCAGTTATAGCTTTAGCAATATCGTTTGCACTAATTTTTACATTATTTGCTCCAGTTGGTATATCTGTAGGTGTTATAGCTAACAATACTTATCCAGCATACAATGCAAATATGTCAGGATATATAACAGATATCAATAATATGCAGATAAGATCTACTAACGATTTAGTAGTTGCCATGGATGCTGTAAAACCAGGTGATGATGTAAAAATAATCACAAACAAAGGTAATTATGTTATAAAAACAATAGAAAATCCAGATAAGCCAGGCAAAGCATTTATAGGAATAGTTCCAAGAGCGCCTGTAAATCAACCTAAAGAAGCAAACACAGCTCCTGTTGTAAACTTCTTCTCAGACTTATTCATGTGGATCTTTATACTAAGTTTAGGAATAGGATTATTCAACCTATTGCCAATAAAACCATTGGACGGAGGTATGATGTTTGAAGAAACCTTAAAGAGCAAAATTCCAAAATACTCTAAACATATAACAATAGCAGTGTCTTTGATATTAGTAGCATTTATAATAATTAGTCTAGTAGGTCCATTATTACTATAACAAAATCTTAATATAGCAGTCTAACAATATCTATAAATTGAAAAGTTGTTATCATTTCCAATGTTTCTTTGGAACTTGATAAAAACCTTTCTTTTGAAAGAAAGGGGTTTATATGGCAAAGAAAACACAAACTGTAATAAAACATAGAGAAATAAATCCAGCTGTATCAGCTATTTTAAACTTCATCTTATGGGGAATTGGATATATCTATAATGGAAAACGATTAATATTAGGAATTTCTTTGCTTTTGGCAATGATAATAATGCATTCTACTGTTTTCTATCTAGGATTTCATTTTTACCTAACAACAGCAGGATTAATGATATTATTATCTCATTTGATAATATCTTTAGCTTTAGCATATGATGCATATTCAGATGCAAAATCATAATTTTTATAATAAGTTTAGTAGAAACTTTAAGAAAATCAGGAAGAGCTTCAAACTGAAACCGTAGGCTGCGGTTCAGACAGATGTAAAAAAATTAATTTAAACTAAGAAAACTATTCTTAATATGCCACCAGCAATCAGTCATATAATATTTTGGCCAACGTTAGCCATAATAATTGTAATAATATTTGTAGCAGGAATATTTCTCTCAAAACAAAGCATAGATATAGCAGGGTGTAAAGCAGAATGGAATAATTTACAAGAAACAAAACAGTCTTCAGCATGCCCTCAAAATCAAACATGTAAGATAGATCCATATGTAGAACAGCATAATGCAATAACATCAGCTCTTTTATGTGCATGTGATAAAGCTAGGTCTGGAGCAGACTATCCAAACAAAGATGTTAATAAAAGAATAGAAGATGTGTATGCACAAAACTACGGATCTCAACTAACAGTAAGAGAAATATGTGAATCTGGTGACTTAGTAAAATTAAGATACTAGCGTCTTCTTCTAGGTCTATCCAATTTCTGAAGCTCATCTTTTCTGCTGATAGATCTCATATCTTCTAACGTTTGAAGAACTGCAGAAACTTCATCTAAAGAATATCCTTTAGATTTTAAAAGTCTTTCATATTGAGTATCATCATCTCTATAGCCTCTTTCTCCAGACCCTCTTTTAGGATGAGATATGACTATTTTTGGATCAAATCTATTAACTATCTTTCTTTCTACTGTTATATCTGTTCCTGAAACCTGTGTTCTTCTTGGAACACAGTGCACAAAATCTAAGATCTCTCTAAATCTATGTATGTAGTCAGCACCATCTATTATAAGTCCATAATGTCTAGCTTCAGCGCTTGAAATAAGACGTGCGTTAGGGTAAACCATACATGGATACCCACATCTTTTAAATAATTCATTTTCAAATGTAGTATCTCCAAAAACAACAGTATTTTCTAATTCCTCAGGACTTATTATTTTTAAAACTTCATCCACTTTATCGCTTTCATAATCCATTCTTCTTACCATATCAATAAACTCTAAAGATTCTCCCTTTATAACTTCTATATGTGTCCTATCTCCTACAAATCTTCCATTTTCTACTATTGGATCCATTCCTATATGATGTCTAAATCCTATACCAACAGGCTTTAGTATTCTTTTATCATGAGCTTTGATAGCAAATGTAGGAGATCCAGATACAGCTATACCATCACCATAAATTTTAGTATCTCTAAGAACCTGTCTCATCTCTTCACTAGGCTCAAGTTTTTGCCTATTTCTATCCATATATTCTGCAGTTGCAGCATTTACATCATTAACGGATAATCCATGTAAAAATCTTCCAGTATGATTATGTGCATCTATAACAAATCTATGATGAGCATATAACTGATCCCTATCATGTCTTTCATGAACTGCTAATAATGCATTATAATGTGTATTATCTCTCTGAACACCCTCTGTTACAAGATAACCAAGAACACCTATTAGAGTAGAGTAAGGAGATCCTGTATACCTTCTACTATTTCCTTCTCCATATTGTTTCACAGGCACTATAGGCCCATCATAGTCAGAAACTAATATTATTCTCCTAGTACTATTGCCAAACCTACTTTGTACAGTCATAAAATCCCTTTATTGTTATCATTAAGGTATTACTTTTAGAAATAATGTGACGAAAGATACTTAAATTCAAGATATAAATAAAATGTGGGAAATTTACGATCTTTTAATTCTTTTTGAAATAGCCAAGTAGCTGTCCTCTAAGTATCTGGGCAACATTTTTATTGTTAAATATTACCATTTTAATCTTTGCAGGAGCCTTATAAATTTTCTCATAAAATTCAAGAACATCTATACTATCTATACTCTTAGATTTTTTGTATATTGCTTCAATATTTTTGCTAAGATTTTCTGGTATATAAGTCTGGACAACAACATCTCCAAGTATCATAGTTTCACATATGTCAGCAATTTTCAATGTAGGCACAATTTTTACAAATATGCCTGGATTTCTCATATAGAATTTTGAACACCATCTATCTATAGGAGTATCAGAACTTCCTACCAAAAATCCCCCTAATTTTTTATCCTTAAGGTATTTTATCTCAAACAATATCTTTCCTGATTGAGATACAGGGCTCTTGAAATGTTTGTAATAAGCGCAATATGGAAATTCTCTTTTTTCCTTTGAAAACTGCCATTGAATATCTTTTCTATATTTATCAGCTTCTTCATAGTTTTTAAAGAAAAACGTAGCTGAAGCATTCTCATCTTGGAATTCTTCCAAACTAGGCAATATAATTGCGTCTGCATTTTTTTCAAGTCTTTCTATAAACTGTTTAAGTTCTTTTATCCATTCAGGACTTACAGACAATTTTCTACTTTGTTTAAAAAGTTTTCTCTCTCTTGTAAGCATCTTTAGCGTTTTGTACACAGCTGGATAAGTGTATGTTTTATTATTGATAGAAATTCTCTCAAAAATTTCTTTTGCAGAAAGCGACTTTTCCTTGGATAAAACATCTAATATAGCTGTCCTTAGATTTTTTGATTCAACATCTACATATGGAGTATCTCTAGTCATAAAAATCACTTGAATAAATTGATTATTTCATTTCTAATATGATCTGAAATAATCTTATTTTTTAATATAACAATCTTTACTTCTATCTTTGTTTTGTAAACATTTTCATAGAAATCAATAGCGTCTATATCATCTATAGACCTGGAAGAAGTATAGATTTTTTCAAGATAGTAATTTATTTCATTTGGTATACTCATTTGCACAACAACATCTCCAAGTATCATAATTTCACAAGAGTCCATTGATTGCAAAGAAACACCTGTTTTAATATTAACATTTGGGTTTCTTGCGTAGAATTTTGCACACCATCTATCCATCTTTGTATCAGAAGATACAACCAAAAATGATTTTATGTTGTTTTCCTTTATAGTTTCTAATATACCTAGAGATAATTCAGGGTCAATAATAGGAGATCTCAAATGCTTATAGATTCCAATATACGGATCTTTTCTATTTAATTGTATATATTCCAACTGAAGTTTCTTCCTAAACTCATCTGCTTTTGCAAGATTTTCAAATTTTAAAGTTTTACTGTCATGCTCTTGTTTAAAATCATTAAGACTTTGAACATATTCATGAGAATATATTTTTTGGACTTTTTCAGAAAATCTTCCTAATTCCTTTACCCATTCTATGTTAAGAGAAATTTTTCCATCAATCTTTTTTATCTTTCCTTGAGTAATTAAAATATCCAAAGCCTTGTAAATATTTGAGTAGCTAATACCAGATGATCTATCAAATATCTGTTTTGTTGAAAGCTTCTGCTCTTTAGATAATATATTTATAATTAAAGATTTTGCAGTCTTTGTCTCATTATCGTTGGTTAAAATCATACTATCACTTTTTTCTAAAATAGTTCATTATCTGAACTCTTATATGATTTGCTATCTGATCATTTTTTATTATCACTACCTTTGGCTTTGAAGATGTTTTGTAAGCCTTTTCATAGAATTCAAATATGTTTATATCATCTACTTTTTTGGATTTTTTATATATATAATCCATGTAATTTTGTATATTTTCTGGTATGAATGTTTGTATTATTACATCTCCTAAGACCATTGTTTCACAAAGTCTTGCAGTAGGTATTATCAGCCCTACTTTTACCAATATGGTTCTATTCACAGAATAGAATTTTGCACACCATCTATCTATAGGAGTGTCAGAAGCAACTGCAAGGTATGAATTTATTCTTCTTTGAACAACACTATTTATAGTTGTTATAGATTTTTCACTTTGTATGACAGGCGATCTTAAATGATTGTATATAGCACAGTAAGGAAATATTCTTTTTTCTGATATATATTCGGTCTGTAATCTCTTTCTATATTCTTCAGCCTCTGCAAGATTCTTGAACTTAAAAGTATACGTTTTATGCTGTTCAAATTTATCAAGAGAAGGAAGGTTTGATAATTTATGTGTATAATTCTCTTCCACTTTTTCAGAGAAACTTTTTAACTCCCTTATCCAATCTAAATTAAGAGAGAACTTTCTATTTTGCTTTATAAGTTTTCTCTCTCTTGTAAGCATCTTTAGCGTTTTGTACACAGCTGGATAAGATGCATTTTTTTGGTTAAGTATTATTAATTCAAATATTTCCTTTGCAGATAAAGGATGTTGCTCTGAAAGCATTTTTATTACATTATTTCTTATTGAAGCATCATCAACATCCATATTCATCTAAACACCACAAATAATACATTTGTATTATTTGTCTAATATTTATAAGAATCTTTTTAACTGTTAAGTTAAAATAATATTTTACCATTAGGGTAAATCTTAGTCACTCTAGAGTTACTCATCCCACGAACTCATGGGGTTTTATACTTCTAAATCATAAAATAGTTAGATAGTTGGGGTAAATACAAAATTGAATGGTGCAAAAAATATATCTCCATGAGTGAGTTATAAATCAACATTGGCAGTACCAAAAATAAATATTGGAAATATAGACATATTAAATAAATAAGAAAAATGTGTCAAAGCATCCAATGTATTTGTATCTGTTAATAAAGATAGAATTTATTAGCAGCATAAAATGAATCTTAAGATTCATTTTATTGTTTTCCCGAGTTTTGAACTTTGTCCTGAAATATACAGGGGTGTAGCAAATGGATTCAGAAAGATTTGAAGTGTTGGTAAATGTGTTGAAGATAATAGAGAAACAGAGAACTCCTACAAATATGCAAAGCCTTATGGAAATAGTGGAAAACTACGACGAAGATCTTACACAAGAGCAGAGAGCAATGTGTCTTAAGGAAATTTTAAATTTTGCAAGAAATACAGATAAAATTTCTCAATCTTTTAGAGACGCTGAAGATAACGATAGAATGAGAAATATATCAAGACCTGATTATTTCTTTTAGTTTTATTTATTTAGTTTTTCTTAAAGAAGCATTCCTTATCATACTTGGATAAGGAACATCTGTCAAATCTCCTCTAGTCAAGTCCAAATAATGTATAAAATCTTCTATAAGTTTTTCAGCAAAATCAACTCTAGGAGGCAGTGTAACAGTAAATGCTTTTGTAGACATTTCCTTAGAGTCTACCATAACTTCAAATTCAGTCCATTCTCCAAGATCTGCTGTAAGAAACTTCTCATCAGGATGACCGGTTTTAATAGTTTTCATTAATTTTCTCATATCAGCACCTGTTATTTCAGACCCTCTTTTTAGTATAGTTCCCCGAACACTATCAAAACAAACTCTTATTGTTCTATACCTCATGTTTTCTGGAAAAGGAGCTGTATGAAAATCATAATAACCGCTTCTATCACCTTTATCATATATCCATAATTCTCTTCGAGTTCCTGCTACAACTACTTTATTATTTCTAGATCTTTTGACTTTTTCTGAAACCTCTGCCATAAATTCCCTAGAAGATCTCATAGGAATAGGATATTCGTATCTAAAAGGGTTTTCAGGATCAAAAACTAAATATTTAGATTCTTTAAAGAAATATTCATCATCATCTAAATGAACATATCTATATCTAAAAACATATACACCTGAACCTCCCTTACTTTTTCCATCATCTATAGAATCATAAACATCTATTATGTGAGTTACAGGAAGATCTTCTAAGTATATAGGAGAATCTTCTTTTCTTCGCCTATCAACTTTATCAAATCTAAAAGTGTCAGATATCACTTGAAAAGGAGCTTTTTGAGTCCTATATTCTACTTCTATTGGAGGTATTGTTCCGTTTGTCATGTTAAGACCTTATTTATTATAAAACTTCATTAGTAAAAACAATTAATAGTTAAGCTTCTTAAATCAAAAATAAATTTAAAAATTTAACTAATTAGATAAATTAATTTAATAGAGATTTTCTAATGGGATTAATATCTTCTTGAATAGCTTGCAAGTTTCTACTAATAATTTCATATCTATTTCTAAAATCTTCATCTGACATAGCATTTTGTACAGAATCATATCCTTTTTTTCTGGCAAGTCTTTCAAAGTATCCATTTGTTTCCTCAACAGCTCTTCTAGAAATCACAAATCTTTCAAAAAAGTTCCAAAAATACAATCTATATACAAATCCACAAAACTATTAAAACAGAATGCCGGTGATGGGTTTCGAACCCACGACCCCCAGATATCTCGTCATCGCCTGCAAAAGCAAACTAAGAACTCATATGAATATGAGTCTGGTACTCTACCACTGAGCCACACCGGCAACAATTA
>JACRAC010000046.1 GCA_016213555.1 Candidatus Aenigmatarchaeota archaeon
TCAAAGAAACCGAACGAAACGTCAGCTTTATCAATTATTGCTACACTACCTAATGAGAATGTTACATTTTTCATGAAATCACCAATTCCATGATATGTAGCATTCTCTTATATTCATCTAAGTGGCGAAGTCAGGTCTATACCTTAAGATCTACTAAGATACTTTGCATCTTCAGGATCTGCAGGATAAAAGCAATTTTTTCTATCTCCTGTACAAGGTTCTACACGAACCCTTCCATCTCGATACTCCGCATATGTACTATCCCCTTGTGTTACTATAGAAAAGGATCCTAATGGAGGTCTTCCATCATTTGTAGGAAAAACTTTTCTCATGGTTTTCCTAGGTGCACTAGCTCTATCCAAGTCATAACTTTTTGACTCTACCATATTTATTCACCTCTTTCATATACAACGTTTTCAGTTCAGGAGAAATGTATTCGTACAAAATAACAATATACACATTCTCAAGAAATATTTTAGGAGAACGTGTTAACCCACAACAAGTCCAACCACTACAAAAATCACATTTATTTTCGATTTTCTATTTGTTGAACTCATAATTATCACAAATATAATATTCAAATTATAACAAAATAAATTTTGAAAAATAAAAGTAAATTTAAAAATTAAGCCCATTTAACTTGAACTTTGTTACCCATTCTATAATGTGGATCACCAGTCTTATCTGCAGGTACCAGTAACGCAAGTTCATAAAATTCTCCAGTTGATGTCATTCCCAAATCACAAACAGTTTTTCCATTGTCTCCTCTATATACATCTAAATAAACTACATTAGATCCTTGATCAACTGTACCAAGTCTAGGAACACCAGAAACTTGATGTCTTGTTCCCTTTTCTCCTATTAATCCAACTACCATCGCCATATTTTTATTCACCTCATTATGATGCCATAGCATATTTAGCATCTTTTATTTCTGGGTTTTCATAGACCCATAAACCATTCCTCTCAACAAATTCTAATCCATTTTTAAAATCTAGAGCAACCCTATAACTTGGATCAAATCTATCTCTAAAAACAGCTGCTTCAACATCACCAACTGTTGCATAACCATCAAAAGCCATGTTAGGTCTCATATACATTTTATTCACCTATCTCCAGTGCGTTTGTAAAAATTCCTCAGAAGAACAGTTAGTAATATCAACGTTCTCCAGAAGAAGTTTTGAAGGAGAACGCACTTAACCTATAATTGCTGTAGCTACAAAAATCACAATAAAATTTATATTTTGTAGTAAATTTTTCATAACAATTAATTGCAAAGTAAACTATATAAAGATATGGGAAACATTTCCCACCTTTCTTTCAACCAAATAATCCATTTAAAAACATTTCTTTTCATAGAAAGATAATTGTGATTAAAATGCAAAAAGGAGATTTTGTAAAAATAGATTTTATAGGAAAACTTGAGTCAGGAGAAATATTTGATCTTACTGATGAAAAAGTAGCCAAAGAAAATAATATTTTTAACCCAAGCATAAAGTATAAACCAGTTACAGTTATTATTGGAGCTGGTTTTGTAGTGCCTGGTTTAGAAAAAGCTCTTATGGATATGACAGTTGGAGAGAAGAAAGAAGTTTCAGTAAAGCCAGAAGACGCTTTTGGTAATAGAAATCCAGAGCTTATAAAAACTGTTCCAGAAAAAGCATTTGAAGGAAAGCACGTAGTTCCTGGAATGATAGTAGACTTTGGAAATACTCGTGGTCGCATACAAAGCATTTCAGCTGGTCGTGTCAGAGTAGATTTTAATCATCCTTTAGCAGGAAAAGTTCTAAAATATAATGTTGACCTAAAAGAACATATTGACGATCAAATACAACAGGTAGAGGCTGTTTTAGATTTCTTTGGAATAGATCCAAAAATATATATGATTCCAGGAGCTTATGAGATAGAAGCAGATCCATCTCCAGCTGTAAAGAGTAGAGTATCTTCTCTAGTTTTGGAATATGTAGGAGGAGTAAAAAAAGTAAGATTTGTGCAAAGTTATACTAAGAAAGAAGAAAAACCAGTCGAGACAGAAGAACCTAAAACAAATAAGAAAAAGAAAGAATAATTATATTTCTTGAGAATACAATGATCTTATAGCTATTTCTGTCAAAGAATGTACAAAATAAGCCCTTTCTAAAGATAGTGAAACCATTTTGTTGTCTACAGAATGAACACTTTTTCTAACATCATTAATTGCAGTAAGTATGTTATCCTCAAATTTGTTTATAACACCATCAGCTCTACAATCTCCAATAAGTTCACCTAATGTAGCCATTTCAACAGATTTACCACTTTTAACCTTATTTTTATCAGGAAGTTTGATCTTCATTTTTTTCTTTAAAACCCATTCCAAAAGTTTACTACATTCATTTATTACGCCGTTAGCATCTTCTTTTTTAAGAATGATTTTTATCTCAGCAAGCTTTTTTATAACATTCTTGTCGTTTATAGTAGATGCAAATAGAACTGGAGGAAGATTAAGAACATCTAATGCATCTGGCGTTAAATGCAAATCATAACCATCCATTTTTACATATCCTAGAAGATGAAGTTTGTTTATCTTATTCTCTAGATCATTTTCATCTATCCATTTTAACTCATTTTTTACTATCTCAAGGTCTCCACCATGTTTTTTGATAGCACTAAGTATATCCCAATCAACAGAATCTATTAATTTTGTACTTGTTGTGTTATCTATTTTTATATCAGATTTAATAGAAACAACATCTCTAGCTCTAGATATAGAAAATAGATATCTAGGAACAAACATCAATATTGACAGAGCTACTAGAAACGATATTTTGTTCAAATACCACGAAAGAGAAACATTAGTAGTATCTATAAGACCCCTTCCAAACACAACACCTGAGATTAACTCCATGAAAACTATTACAAAAAATATGAAAGCAATAATTCTAGTAAATCTTATCAAAAATCTTAGCTCAGAGACAGGAAATAGTTTAAATTTCCTAAATCTGCTGATCCTAAGGCCTACAGAAGCCAGTACAATAAGTACAAGGGTTGCTACTACAATCCAAGTAAGAAATGATATAGAAACATTTTCTAATACCATCTATACTTAGTGTAGCAAAGGTTTATGACCTTTAAGGTTAATGAAAACCTTTTTAAAGATTTGCCACTCAATAGTATCAACTAATAATGGTGAAAATATGTTATTGAGAACAGAAAGTAACTGGAAAAAGAAATTAGCTCCAGAAGACGAAAATAAGTTAAATGAGCTTTTAGAAAGAACCTCTAATCATAGGCCAGCATATAGCTTGGCAGAAGAAGTAAAAGCAGCTCAGCTTTGGTGCGCTTTGATAGAGATGAAAAAAGAAAATGTTCATCTAAAGGAGAGAATAGGAAAATTAGAATACATAATAGATGGCTTTGTAGCAAGAGTTCATTCTCTAGAATCAGAGAAAAAAGTCATTATAGAAAGCCATGAAAGATTCTAAAGTTGATTTAATGGGATTTATTCATTTTACTCCTTTTCACTGTTTCTCAGGAAGAGCTACAGGAGATAACGCTCCAGGAAGAGGATATTTTCACACAAGTGGATTTAGTGAAGTATTTGGAGGAAACGTGGATGCCCAAGATTCGTATGCAGTACAAGCACTTAGAGAGAGTTTATCATTATTAAGAGATACAAACTATTTCTTAGCAGTTATTTGGGGAGACGTGGATAAAGGAGATAAAGTAATGGATCTATTTACCTACAATGGAGCACATCCATGGCCAGGAAATCCAGAAATTTCTGCATATGTTTTAAGAAATGGAGTTTATGTTCCAGAAGACAGATCTGTAACATGTGAAGATACATTAATAATTCTTGGAAAAGAAGGAGAACATAGAAGACAAACCAGAAGTCTAGATGACTATATTTCTAGTCCACCTGTGATTGAGTTGTACCCATCTAAATATTAGAAAACAATAACCCCTAATTTCTCAGGTTTTGATGTTGTAGCTTTATTTTGATATAGAGGCTCATTATGGCTTGTTATTATATCTGAATCCAACACTTCAATATCGCATCCATATTCTTTTTTCAAGAACAAATGGGCTTCTTCAAATAATCTTATCTGATGATGTTTATCTTTTTTATCTGCAAACTTGTCAGATTTTGCTACAAATAATATTATCTTAGACGGTTTCTGTCTTTTTGCCAATTTTTTAACATGTTCTATATCTTCCAAAGTCTTTTTTACAAATAACTCATCTTTATCCAAATGATCTCCTTTCAATATTATAGCATCCTTGTATTGAGGCCATTTATCTATAGAGACAAAAGTTTTATGACCAAGTTTGTTCCAAACTTCCTCAGAATAATGCGGCGTTATAGGAGCAATTAATTTTATTATATTTTCAAGAAATTCTTTTACTAAAGTCTTATTAGGAGTTATAGATCTTCTCATATACCATTTCATATCATTAACAGCATTGAACAAAGATGCATTAATAGCACTTCTAAATTTAGTTTCTTCATAAGCTGTTGTGGTCTCTTTTATTATTTTATGCATTTGCAACTCTAACCAATTATCTACATTAGTTTTGTTGCTTTCCATCCTTTCAATTTTATCTACAAGATCATTCAAGTACATCAATCTGCTCTTTAAAGGGTTTGTATTTTCATCTCTCCAGTCAGCATCATCCATTCCTTCTGCAGATGTAGAAATATTTAGTCTAACAAGATCAGCACCATGTTTTTCAATAAGTTCGCTTAAAGGAATAATATTTCCTTTGCTCTTCGACATTTTTTCTCCAGCAACATTCACATAACCATTTACTGCAATACTTCTAGGCCAATATTTTTCAGGAAAAATAGCAACATGATGATATATGAAGAATATCAAATGATGCTGTACAAGATCCTTTCCACTATTTCTAAAATCCATAGGATAAAAATACTCAAAATTTTCCTTCATTTCCTTCAGTAGACTTTCATCTAATCCACAATTTTTAGATATTTGTTTTAAGTCTCCTTTACTTAAAAATATAAAATCAAAAACTTCATCATTTAACTTGTCAGCAATTATATTATTATCGTTTATAGTCTTGGATATTGTATAGTAAGCCATGTAAATAGTAGAATCGCTTAATGTCTCTACAATCCAGTCTTTATCCCAAGGAAGTTTAGTACCAAGTCCTGATTTTCTTGCACAAGCTTTATCTTTTAGCCAATCTATTGTATTCAAAAACTGACCCCTGATATCTTCTGGATATAGTCTCATGATTTCTAAGTGTCTTTTAACATCATTTTTCCATCTGTCATTTGAATAGTTCAAGAACCATTGATTTTCCAGTATTTTAACATGACATTTATTATTGCATCTACAAACAACCAATCCAGTAGTCTCCCATATACTTGTAGCTCTTCCTATATTTCTAAATCTCTCAATTAGATGATCTTTTACCTCACTTACTTTTTGTCCAGCATATGTCTTGCAATTGTTATTAAGAACGCCTTGATGAAACTCTTTCTTATAAAGTTCTGCAGTAATTTTCTCCAATTTTTCTTTACTATCTGCTTTCATAGATTCAACCATTTCAACAGCAGGAAATTCTCCATATCCCTCTAAAGAAATAACAGAAATAGGTTTCACTATATTAGAATCAATCTTATATTTTTCAGAAAGTTCCTTATTCTTTAGTAGAGTTTTTATCCCAACCCAATCAAAAGGAGCATGACCAGGAACACTCATTACAACTCCTGTACCAGTTCCCATTTCAACAAAATTTCCAGGCAATATAGGAACTTCTTCTTCTGTGGATGGATTTTTAGCTCTCTTACCAAAAAATTCTTCACTTTGAACAAATCCTAATTCACTTACTTCAAACAGTTGATCATTTAGCTTATCCAAAGCGTCTTTGCTAATAACCCATGTTTCATTATTTACAATAGCCAGAATATACTCAGTTTCAGGTTTAAGCCAGATGTTGGTAACTCCGTATATTGTTTCAGGTCTTAAAGTCGCACAAGGAAATATGAACTTATGACCGTCTTCATCTTCAAAAGAAAATTTTATTATTGTATATTCGATAGTTCCCTCTCCCTCTCCTTTTAGTCTGTCATGATCTCCTGTAGGACTTTGGTCATGAGAACACCATACAACAGGATGTGTACCTTGTACAACATATCCTTTTTCTTTCAACTTATTATACTGCCATTCTATAAAACTATTAAAGCAAGGATCTATAGCTGTAACAAATCTTCTACGCCAATCAATAGAATAACCCATTTCTTTCATACTTCCTACTATCTTCTTCATCCAATAGTTTGCAACATATTTTGGGTCTTTTTTGAAATTTTCTATATCTTCATCTGTTGCTCCATAGAGTTTCAATGTAGCTATCTGACTTTGGTCACTTTGTCTAAGCCTTTCAACAACTCCTAGAATAGGTTCTCCTGTTGCGTGAAACCCTTGCGTTAATAAAGAATTGTAGCCATTCATTCTCTTGAACCGAGCATAAACATCACTTCTAGTAAATGTAAAAGAATGTCCTATATGGGCATTACCGTTTACATAAGGAATAATAAGCGAAGTGAAAAACTTTTTTCTTTTATCAGGATCTGTTTCAAATATCCTAGCCTCGTCCCATCTCGCTTGCCATTTTTTCTCATTTTCCTTAAAATCCATAATAATCACTAATCGTCAATACATCTCTTAATTTACAAGTTTTTATAAAACAATGTTGAAACAAAAAACAAAATTGAATATGGTTAGTTTTTGAAGTATTGTTTGTCGTCAGGATCGTTCAGACTGTAACTACCTGATCTAGTTCCTTTACAAGGCCTAACAGCTATTTGTCTATCTTCATAAATTATTGAATAGCCAGAACCACTTACATTTAATCTAAATTCTCCAAGAGCTTTTCCAGTATCATCTGTAGGAAA
>JACRAC010000047.1 GCA_016213555.1 Candidatus Aenigmatarchaeota archaeon
GAAAAATTTGCCTTCTTTCACAATATTGCCCTCTTTATCCTTGATAGCAAATTGTGTAAATCTCTTATGGACATCTAATCCGACATACATTCAAACCACCTCAATACTATATTGTATCGAGAGGTTTCATGATATCATATAAATATTTAGATTCTTTTCATATTTAAGCAGTCTATAGATTAGAAAAATATGAAATATAGCAAAAGAGTGTGTTGTTTTAGAGGTTGTATAGATTGTCCTTCTAGAAATATCTAAATTACTTCTTATTTTCATTTGCTTTCTTCAGAGCTTTTGTAGAACTGTCTGAAGCACTTCGTGCTTCTTTTCTCACTACTTCTTTCTCAGCTGCTTTTTTAACAGCTTTCTTAACTTCATCTGTAGTTACTTTATCTTCTTCCTTAGCAAGCTCTTCTTTAACTTCATCTGCAGTCTTCCCTTCTTCAGCCATCTTTGCTTCTTCTGCTTTTTGTTCTGCCTTTGCTCCCATTCTTGCCTTTAATTGCTCTAAGAACTTTTCCTTTTTCTTTACTTTTTGAGCAATAAAGTCTTCGTATTCTTTTCCAAGTATTTCTACTTTAACAGTATCTTTATCTATAACAGCCTTTACTCTTACTGCTCTAGGAGGTTTTTTAGGTCCTCTACTCCATATTAAAGAATTTAGATGTCTTCCCATTTTTATGTCGTCTTTTTTAGTATGAGTTTTTAGATAATCTTCTACAATAGTTACTGCATAATTAGCTCTAGCTATCCGGTCTTTCTTAAACGCTTCTCTTAAAGAAATATTGTAAACCTTTTCTTCTGCCATTTTTTACACCTTTAATTTACCTTTTCTCCAGTTCTTTGTAGAAACATGAATTCTTCTAGATCTTGCTCTTTTCAAGTTAAATTTTCTTATATCAGCCCATCTAGGTGCACTCTGCTTCCTAGCTGTTATAAGTTTTGTCTTTTCTCCTGACTTTTTTATTGATCCCATATAAACCCCTTTCTTTAGAAAAGAAAGGTTTTCCTTCAAAGACATCTTTGATGTCCTTGAGGTCACAAAGAACTTTTGTTCTTTCATGATATTAAGTTTCAAAGAAATTTGGTTCTTTGAAATATAATAAAATCCTTCTCTATTTGAATTATAATTAATATGATGATAGCTTTTTAAGATTAACTTTTGATTAAGCAGCTCCTAAAATGCGCTGCAGAGATCTATATGAAGCAATTGTCAGATCACTCAAGACTTTTCGCTTTAAGTATATTGTCCATAGCTCTTTTATTGTCTCCAATATTTTGATAAGCTGCTGCCATACTTGCATAAACAATTGGTGTCTCCAACCCCAATTCAAGAGTTTTTAAAAAGTCTTGCAAAGCTTCTAAATGTTTGTCCATTTTAGATAATGCTAACCCTCTGTTAAGAAACGCTTCTGGTCTTTTGGAGTCAAGTCTTATAGCATTGGAAAAATTTTCTACAGCATCTTCATATTGCTTTAGCATGAAATAATAAACTCCTCTTAAATGAAAATAAACAGGCTCGGGAGAAATATTTATTGCTCTACTTATGTCTTCAAGAGCTTCCATAGGCCTCCTCAAATCCCTCAAAACTTCTGATCTCAATCTGTATATAAAATCTTGTCTTTCCCCTAATCTCAATGCTGCTGTAAATGATTCATATGCCTCTTCTAATTTTCCAGTTTTCATGTAAGTGCTTCCAAGCAATGAATAGATTGCAGGCTCTTCAATTCCAAGCCTTTTTGCTTTTTCAAAATCATTAAGAGCTTCTGTATACATATTCAATCCAAGAAATACTTGTCCTCTGTTGTAGTAACTTATAGGATTTTCATGTCCGACCCCTATAGCTCTTTCAAAGTCTTCTAATGCCTTATTGAGTTCACCAAGTTCCTTGAAGGCAGCTCCTCTGTTGTGATATAAGTC
This sequence comes from Candidatus Aenigmatarchaeota archaeon, assembly GCA_016213555.1. Classification (GTDB taxonomy): domain Archaea; phylum Aenigmatarchaeota; class Aenigmatarchaeia; order GW2011-AR5; family JACRAC01; genus JACRAC01. The sequence continues at coordinate 1,918 of JACRAC010000047.1, forward strand.
AGTATCTTCAAATCCCAATTCCAAAGCTTTAGTATAGTCATCGATTGCGTCAATGTATTTTTGCAAAGACATTAATCCTCTAGCTCGATTATTATGAGCAACTGCCAAGATTCTTTGTATTCTTTCGCTACGGACATCATTCAGAGAATAGAGCATTTCTATTGCTGTTGTATAATTGCCTACAGAATTTTCTACTAATTCTATATCTCTTTTTTCAATTCCTTGATTAAGCTGGGTATATCCAGATATTATCAAATGTTTTATTTGATCCATTTTATTCTAGAAGCAGAAATATATTAAAATGAGTGATTTTGTCTTCAAAGTTAATTATTTTCTAGTTATCTTAAAGTCTTTTTTCTCTCCACTTACTTGTTTTAAAATAAGCACAAGCTGATCATCTGTTATTTTGCCTCTAATTTGACCTGCTTGATATGCTTGGGCTAAATATAGTTGAATTTGTGTGGCAACATCTGGCTTTACTAATTTTAAATTATTCAAACGCTCACGAGCTTTAGGATCCAACACTTCTGTCATTATGGCTTTTAGCATCTCCATTTGTTGACTTACCATATTTTGCTGTGCTGCTGCCTGGTGCATCATTTGATTTTGCATAGCTTCCTGCTGTTTTTCAATCATCTTCTTTTTTAGCTTATCTTCTTCTGAACTCATAATTATCAACTGATTTGAATATTTTTATAATAATCTTTTATGTAATTCTACCAGCGGTATCTGATGGTGAGTAAAAACTTGTTGAGTTATACGATAACATTTTTCTCCATATCCACTAATGTTCATTCTTCTTCCACTTTTAGAAGCTTGTTCAAATGTATACTGAACATCTAATGTAGTATTAAGTCCTGCTCCTTTTAGACTTTTTATTGTTCTTGATACAGCATGCACATCTTCACAAACTTCATGCCATTTTAGTTTATCTATAGGAATATTATCTCTATCTGAATACATAGGAATATGTCCATCTTCAGAACCATATACAACTCCTGCTGCTATATAGTATCCATCTGCGACTCTTTCTCTTATAGAGCCTTCTGCTAACAATTTATTTGACGTAACATATATTGGAACTGCTCGTCCTCCTTCAAATCTAAAAGGAATATATTGAGTATCTATTCTATCATTCATTATATTTATTACTAAGGGATAACTTCTTAAAATATAGAAATAGCTTACTTGCATTCTTTAGCAATTTTATCTAAAAAGCTTTGACCTTGTTTAGTTATTACTCTGCCCTTTTTAGGTTTGTTTACTTTTTCTATCAAACCAGATCTTTCTAAGTCTTGTAAAACAGTTCTTATAATCTTTCCAGCTGCTTTTCTAAAATGAGCTGGTTGGTGTCCGTTTCTCTGAAGTCCTCCATAGTATGTTCTAAGCTTGGAAACTCCTATAGGACCATCCATATAAACTCTTCTAAGAATGCTTGCTGATCTAAGATGCCACCAATTTTTTTGCTCAGGAGGTCTTTCTTTGGAAACACCAGATTTTACAAATTTAGCCCATTCTGGCATATGTATTCTATCTTGTAAAGCCAAAGCAGTTTTGTTTATCAATAATTCAGGATTTGCGTCTCTTGCTGAAACCATTATTTTCACCAAAATTTATAGTTACAGTCATAACAAAATATAATAGCATGACTGCTCCTATCTAGTTAATATCAAATTATGATGTTCCAATTTGTTTTGCTATTAACTATAATCATAGTATTTTCATAATTAAACATATAAATCTATTTAACAGGAGATCCTGGAGGTAATTCTTCTTCAGGTGTTAATAATACAGGTCTGCCTTCTAAATCTGCTGCCAATAACATGCCTTGCGACTCTAATCCTTTGAACTTTCTAGACTCCAAATTTTTAAGAACTATTATTTGTTTTCCTACTAGATCTTGAGCAGAATAAAAATCAGCTATTCCTGATACTATTTGTCGCTCTTCGTTACCAAGATCAACAATAATTTTAATCAGCTTGTCTGTATTAGGAACCTTGTCAGCAAAAAGTATCTTTCCTACTACTAAATCAAGTTTTGCAAAATCATCATATTTTATTATTTCTTTCATAAGCTCACATTTTATATTCTGTTAACTTGTACGACAAAGACCATAAGTCTTTGTGTACAGGAAGGAATTTTATTCCTTCCTGTACTGCATCTTCTTACCACAATTTATACAAGTAATTTTTAAAAATCCTTTTTCTTCTTTAATATCAGCACTAAGATTTTTGTATAAAAATCTTTTGCATTTTCTGCAGAATTTTCTACGCAGGTTAGAAGGTATTCTTACATTATAACGCATGCCTATTTTTCTAGCCATTTCAACATACCTGTCAGCAGATCCCTTCTTTTTAGATTCTGCTGCTTTTTCTGCCTGATCAAAAAGTATGACTATCCTTTCTTTAGCTATTTTTATCTGATCAATAGGCTTATTTCTTCCTCTCATAACAAAAATTAGAATGAATGTTTAAAAATAAGATATTTCTAAAGAACTAACAAACTTTTTGACCAACTTTATCAAATAATTCTTGTTTATAGTATATAGGAGAACCTGTTCTGAGTGCAACTGTCATTGCATCAGAAGGCTTCATGTCTAGTTGAAGTATTTTATTTCCTATTCTGAAGTACGAGTCTGCATAATATACGCTTTCATCAACTTTATGGACTAGAACTGCCTCAAGTTTTATATTAAATGATTGAAGAACTGATGCAGTACTTTCATAAATATCTGGACGCTCAGCTGTTTTATTATTAAGAGCATTAAATAATGCTAGAGCTCTTTCTGGACTTGTTTCTGCTATTATTGCTTTACAATTACTGACTACAGCAACAGAAGTTCCTTCTACTTTTATTGAATCTAGCTTAACAAATCCTTCAGGAGGATTCCATGTCATGTTATCTTTTACTTCAATCTGAGATATTGTTTTTGTTGATAAAACATAAATTAAAGACACTCCAAGAACCAAAATTACTAAAAGAAGTGTTATGGTTATAGGAATAAACCAATTTTTGTTAGTATTGTTTTTAACCATGTATTTTATACTCGATTAAAAGCATAAATATCTTAAGAATCCAACATATCTTAGATAGTATGATTGAGTATTACAAAACAATAAATGGTAGCCTAAAAGAGATTAAAAAAATGGATAAAGGCAGGATTTGGATAGATATATCAAGTCCTAATGATGATGAACTAAAAAAGCTTTCAAAAATTGTCAAAATACCTATAACTGATCTTAAGATGGCTCTGGATGAAGATGAAAGACCTAGGGTAGATGTTTCAAAATCATATACAATGATAATTCTAAGATCTCCTTTTGTAAAAAAAGACGATGAAATAGAGACTTCTCCTATAGGAATATTTCTTACAAAAAAATATGTTATAACAATACACTTATTCTATACTGGATATGTCAGACCTATATTTGAGCCTTCAAAAAATATGAAGATAAATTCTAATTCAGAATTCTTATTATATTTACTATCTCAGGTAGTAAAGAGCTATTTTCAAATATTAAGAAAGATAGAAAAACAGCTTGATATTATAGAGGATGAAGTAATAAAAGATCCAAAAAATGTTACTATAGAAAAGACCGCTGATATAAAAAGAGCTTTGATCTATTTTCACAGATCTCTTGTAGCTAATAGAATAGTTCTTCTTACGCTTATAGAAAAAAATATACCTTTTATAGATAAAAATCTGACAGAAAACTTCAAGGATATTCATACAGAGATTTTCCAGCTGTTAGAAATGACTGTAACATATAGAGACTTATTGAAAGGTAGCATGGATGCTTACTCATCTATCTCTTCAAATAAATTAGGAGAAACCATGCGTATACTTACAGTATTGACAGCACTTTTGACAATACCTACTTTTTTTGTAAATATGTATTCAATGAATGTTGATCTGCCTTTCCAGCATAATCCAGCTGTTTTCACTTATTTAATTATTGTAACATTCCTTATAATGCTTCTGACATACTTTGGATTGAAAATGAAGAAGTGGATATAATTTGGCTGATATTTGATATTTAAAGCAAACCGCTACCGAAATCTATTTATATTACTACTTTATAATGAATATTAACTACGTGGGAAAACATGAAATATAATATGGGGGAAAGTGTTAGAAAAGCTGTAATAGCTGGATTAGGAGCTTTGCAATTATTCACTGCTAGCCCTGCTTATGCTACTCCTGATGCTTATGATTTAACCTTTCCTTCTCAGGAAAACTCTGAACGCAGATATTTCTTTGATAGAGTAAAAGTAAAATCAGGAATTGAATTGAAGGCGTATGTTATACACTACCTGTCAAAAACTCTTGGAAGACAACCAAAAAAAGCAGAAATAGATAGAAAAGTTTACCAAGTTCTTAGAGATAATAATTTAGTTGACTTAGCTCACTTAAGACAACAAAAAGAGCCTTATTCGCTGATGTTTGTTAGAAATGAAGAATTTACATCAGATGTAGTAAGGGCAAAAGCTTCTATAACACATAGCGATGATCCTTCAAGAATTTATTATAGAACATTTAGTGATGATGAGAGATATATGATGGTTTTGGTAAATCCTGATAATCATAGTAGATTTGATCGAGTTTGGCTGTTTGATACTAATGTTTTGAAAAGAAGAAATGGCCTTCGTATAGATCAAAAAATTCATCCTGTGAGTGCAACTATTGAATCACTTGGTAGAGATACAGATTTGTATACAGGAGATGATTTAACGCAAACAATTGAAGGTATTAAACAACGAAAAGGAGACTATAGTGAAAAGGAATAATTCTAATATATATAACTCATATGAATAATAATTCATGAATAGAAAACATATAATCTTAATGTCTGTTTTTATCATATTTTTCTTACATTTAATTATAATTTCTCATGCACAAATAGACCCTTCTTCTGATTCAGTGGATGATTCTTCTGATAGAGGGTACCCTATTGTTAGTGATACTGAATCAATTCCACCTGAAGGAGGAATTGATAATAAATATCTAAAAGAATGTAAACCATGTGAAAATCAGCCTAAGCCTATAACTCATGGAATTACTGTTTACTGGCCTGTAGATCCTTACACAGAACCTAATTTTTTTAATAATGACGGTGACTCTTTCTGGGCTAATAGACCAGGTAAATCAGGTCCTAGATGGCATGGTGCAAACGACTATATCTCTTCTCCTGGATCTATTGTGCGTGCAATGACAGAAGGTATAGTAACAAACGTTTATGATTATTATCCAGCTAAAGGGGGAGGATCTTTACAAGCTGTCCTAGTTTATAATAAAAATCTTGATGTCACATTTGTATATGGTGAAATATCAGCCTCTAGATATCTTAAAGGCACTACTATAAAAGCAGGGGACAGATTAGGAACAATACAATTAAATGGACTAAATCCTCCAAGTTCTATGTTACATTTTATGGTATTCAAAGGTAAGATTAGCGTAGCTACTCCTTGGTATAAAGGTAGACCAAATCCTGGTATATGGGATCCTTCAGATTTTATGAAACTTCTATGGACAAAATATAGAGCTGGATGTAAGAAAGAGATAAAAGTAACTCCTACTCAATTTATGAGTATCAAAAAATCTCCTGGAAATCCTACAAGATAGCTTAAATAACTAGAACAAAATCTTCATCGAACAAAGCTGAAGCTGATTCGACTGATTTTAGCTTGTTTTTCTCAATATTTTGTTGAGTCTTCTCTATATCATTTTCTATAGTTAATTGAATACGCTTGCTATTTTCTATGCTTCTGTTTATACTTTCTATGTCTTTTTCGTATTTTCTGTTTAGTTGTTCGTTTTCTGTAAGTATCTGTTCTTTTTCTTTTAATGACTTTGATTTTGACTCTAAATCATACACTTCTTTTCTGTATTGACTTAGCTCATCAAGCTTTTCTGTTAAATCTTCAAGTTTTCCTATAATCTTTTTGTCAACTTCTATTTTTCCATCTTTTATCATTATTATTGTTTTTAGAAGAAGGCTTCTTACATTATTTTGACTGTCTTCCATAAATGCTTCAAAAGGGTTTTCTATATAATTTTCTATAAAACTATCCTTTTCTTTATGGTATATTCTCTTTAGTATTTTTGAAAATGCTCCAAATTCAGAACTTATCTGCTGTTTTAGATAAGATACCCTTGTTTCTATTTTTTTAATATCAGGCCTTATTGAAGAAAATTCTGATAAATCTATAAAATTTATTGCTCTTTTATTATTCTCTAAAGTTATTAACTCATTTGATAAGCTATCTAACTGCTTTTTCCATGTTTCTAAGTTTTTTTCATAGATATCTGTTTTAATAAATAGATCTTCCAAAGACTTTTTTTGAACCATAAAAGAACTATTCAAAATAGTGTGTATTTTTTCTGTATTGATACTTATTTCATTTATTTTCTTTCCAAGCTTTGATAAATCTTCTGAAAAGAAGAATTTTATATGCATAACTTCTTTTGGACTTAAATCTATCTTAGCTAAATATTTTTTCATGTAATTAAAATATTTTTCCATATCTTCAAAGTCTTTTATCTCTGCTGGTTCATTTTCAATTATAGACGACAGAAGAAGGGAAGATTTTTCACAAAATCTATTTTTAATCTGTTCAGAAGACTTTGCTCTTTTTTCTTCTATTTCTCTATTTTTCATTTCATTGACTATAGAAATAGCTTCCTTTACCATAGATGATGTTTGATTTTTTATAGAATTTGATTCATTTATTACAGAAGCCTTTTTTTCTTCTATATTTTTATAGAAATAAGCCTTTAATTTGCTAAAGGTTATTTCTGTCTGTTTTTTTACTGGGGTTTCTTTTTTGAATAACTTTTTCAAACTATCAAACATTAACAAGATATAGAACCTAAAAGCTTAAAATACACTGTCAAATTAATAAGGGTTATAGATATTTAGATATTAGAATGAGTAATTGAGGAATCTCTTTTCAATAATCCTGATGACATGTAACCACATGACTTGCAAAGAAAACCAAAAGTGCTTAAGTGATTCATCTTATTTAGGCAAACTGGACACGAACCTACCATGTTAAATCAACGTTTCAGTTATACTAAAAATTTAAAACATCTCTCATCTAAAAATTTAAAATAATTCTCAGTACATGTGAAATATCTATTTCACAATGATTCTACACTTTAACTATTTAGTATATTTCAGACTATTTAACCTTTTCGTTAATCTAGCATTACGATTATTTTGTGACAAATAATACCTTTTAGAAAGCTTTTTTATATTTTTGGAATATATTGAAAGATTGCAAATTCAACTATATTTTAATTCTATGACTCCAAGTCAA
>JACRAC010000048.1 GCA_016213555.1 Candidatus Aenigmatarchaeota archaeon
CTTGGCGCTCTGAAGCATCCGTAGAACATCACGAAATCTTAGGATCTCTTGCATCAACATGGCATAATCATGGATTGAGTCCAGGTAAACAACTTGAGAAAGAATTATGTGCAATTTTTTCAGGAGCTAAATAGTTACGATCTTTCTAACACAAGTAAATATAATTCAATAAGAGTTTCTGTAGATATTCCTGCTAGTTTATTATCTTATGTAATTTATACTGAATACAAACCAGATTATACAGCAATAGATGATAAAGATACATTATTTTGCTTTACAAAAGATTCTAAAGAACCCATATTGCTTATTTACTGTAGAGAAGATCCATCAAAAAAGAACTTTTCATTGCTAGACGTATATTCAAAAAATGACATGGAAGAAGAAGCAACCTTATTTTTATCATCTTTATTCAAACTTTTAGTTGATTACTCTACTAGAGATATGCCAGAGTTTAAGACTGATCTAATATAAGAAATTATCTTCTTGAATAGTATTCTCTATTCATTCTTCTGAAGCGTTTTTGTTTATGATCCTGTTCATCATATCTTTTTTCATAGCTTTTTTGTTGTCTTTTTTCTGAAGTATCTTGGTATTGTTTTGGATCAAAATCTTTTGCATATTCCTTTTCTATTTTTATATGTTGAATAATTCTCCTGAAAGAATCATGATCATGCTTACATAGAAGAGATATCGCTTTTCCTTCTTTTCCAAATCTTGCAGTTCTTCCTATTCTATGAGTATAATCATCAACTGTCTTAGGTATATCAAAATTGAATACATGAGTCACGGTTTTAATATCTAATCCACGAGCAGCAACATCTGTAGCTATCAAAATTTTAGGTCTTCCTTTATGAAACCCTTCCAGTACATTTGTTCTAGCTGGTTGAGAAAGTCCTCCATGTATAGCTTTTGCTTGAATACCAAAATTGTATAACTTTCTTGCAAGTATATCAGACATGTGTCTTGTAGAGCAAAACACCATTGCCAGTTCTGGATTCTCTATTTTTATCAAATGTGCAAGAATTCCAGGTTTTTGATCTTGATTTACATCATAATATGTATGTTTTAACAAATGCCTGCTAACATGTTTTTGGGCAGATATTTTTATAGGATGTTTCATGTAATTTTGTGTAAGATATCTTATTTCTTCTGGAACTGTAGCAGAAAATAACATAGTCTGCCTATTATTAGGAACCTTTGAAAATATTTTTCTAATATCATCTATAAACCCCATATCTAACATTCTGTCAGTTTCGTCCAAGACCATCACTTTTAGACCGCTAAGATCTAAAGTTCTTCTTGTTAAATGATCTACTAGTCTTCCAGGAGTTCCTACTACGATCTCCGAATGCCTAATTCTATCGATTTGAGGAACTATAGATACCCCTCCATATACTATAGCAACATGTAATCCCATATATTTGGAGAATTTCTCAAATTCTTGAGATATTTGCATTGCAAGTTCTCTAGTAGGAGCTAGTATCAAAGCTTGGACACCTTTCTTAGCTTCCATTTTTTGCACTATAGGAATTGCAAATGCAGCTGTTTTTCCAGAACCAGTCATAGATTCTCCTATTATATCTTTACCTTCCATGGCAATTGGTATTGACTTAGCCTGTATATCAGTAGGCTTTTCAAATCCAATTTCTTTTAGTGCTTTCAATATTCTAGGATCTAAATTTAATTGTTCAAAACTCATAAATCTCAACTTATATAGAAGACGTAAATTTTAGATTAATTTTGTCTTCTGCATATAAAAACTCAACTATTTGTGTACATTTTCAAAAAGGAAACCTTTTTGCTTATATAACATATCAAGTTTATCTATTGTATAATCTTGTTTTATACTGATTTAAAACAATATTTCATCATTAGAAAGTGTTCCAATGTATTAGTAAATAAAAATAACACAAAGATGTTTTAAATAGATAAGCGGATGAGAAGTAATATAGTTTAGTTTTAGGCGATTCTATGAATTCAACCGAGTATGCTGTTGTATCTGGATATTCTTGTTTAGAAAAACTTTCATCAAAGACAAAAAGAATTCATCTAAGAAAATTTATAAGCAAAAAACTTATGAATGATATTCTAACAAGATGTGATGATCTTAAGGAAATATCTCTTCCTAAACACATATCAGAAAAGATAAACGTTGAGATAGCAGACCTATTGAAAAAGAGAAGTATATCAGTAAGTATATCAGAAAACTCTCCAGGAAGGCCTAATATACTAGACAATATGATAAAATGGAAGAAATTAGGATACGATTATTATAAAGTAAAGGGAAAGAAAGTAGCAGAATGATAGTTCCCACAAAAACATAGGTTGTAACTATGATAAGTATAAAGAATTCTCAAGATATAGCAAAAAATGCCCGTGGTGCATTTGATAAAAAGTTTTCTAACACCTTCAAAACACCTCAAGATTTCTTGGTTGATTTAACAGAAGAAGTTGGAGAGTTGACAAAGGTGATTTCTGATAAGGAAATAAGAAAACAACAACCAAGAGAAGGAGATCTAGAAGGCGAGTTGATAGATGTATATATGGATTTGTTATGGTTGGCAAATCATTATGGAGTAGACCTTGAAAAAGAATTTATAAACAAGATAAACAAATGGAATAAGCGGTATGATTTTAATCTAAAAATTTAGGTGTATGAGAAATGAAAATACTTTTAGTTCATAGTGATTTTATAGAATTTTATCCAGTTAAGAAAGCAATAAAATCAGCAGAAGAGATTGTTCAGGAAAGACAAAAAATAGAAGAATGTTTAGTAGTATTTACTTCTGTAGAGAAAAATGATGAAAAGGATTTTGAAAAAATAGCTAGTAATATGGCATCTGAAGTCAAAAAAGTAGCTCTTGACGTAAGTACTAGAAATATAGTTCTTTATCCATATGCACATTTGAGCAAAGACTTATCGTCTCCAGATATTGCTATAAAAATAATGCAGATAGTAGAAGAGATATTGAAAAAAGATTTTTCAGTAGTCAGAGCTCCTTTCGGATGGTATAAAGAATTTAATATAAAATGTAAAGGACATCCTTTAAGCGAACTTTCTAGGGAAATAAAAGCAGACAATGAACCAGAAGCTTTGAAAAACGAGGAAAACCTTACTTCTTCATTTTTTATATTAGATACAGATGGAAAGATGCATAAGATAGAACATGATGGCAAACAGATAAAAGGATTTGATTTTTCTAAACATCCAAAACTAGAGAAATTATGTAAATATGAATTAGCTAAGTCAAGAGTTGTAGATATAGAACCACCTCATATAAAATTAATGAAAAAGTTAGAGCTTGTAGATTATGAAGAAGGTTCAGACCCTGGAAACCTTCGATACTATCCAAAAGGTAGATTAGTAAAGTCGCTTTTAGAAAAGTTTGTTACAGAAAAAACTATAGAATATGGAGGAATGGAAGTTGAAACACCGTTGATGTATGATTATGAACATCCTTCTCTTAAGAGTTATATGAATAGATTTCCTGCAAGACAGTATACTATTCAAACTCCTAATAAAAGAGCATTTTTGCGTTTCGCAGCATGTTTTGGGCAATTCTTAATGACAAAAGATGCAACAATATCTTACAGAAATCTTCCTTATAGAATATACGAATTGACAAGATATAGTTTTAGAGTAGAGCAGCGTGGCGAATTGGCAGGCCTTCGTAGACTCAGAGCATTTACAATGCCTGACTGCCATTGTCTTGTAAAAGATATTGAAATGGCAAAAAGCGAAATGCTTAGAAGATTCGAATTATCAAAGAGAGTTCAGGAAGGATTTGGATTGACTATTGAAAACGATATGGAATTTGCAATAAGAATTGTTAAAGATTTTTATGATAAAAATAAAGAATTTGTACACAGTTTAGTCGAAAAATGGGGTAAGCCAGCTCTTATAGAATTATGGGATCAGAGATTTTTCTACTTTATTCTAAAATATGAGTTCAATTTTATAGATGCTTTAGATAAAGCAGCTACTCTAACAACTGATCAAATTGATGTTGAAAATGCAGAAAGGTATGGAATACAATATATGGATTCTGATAACAAGAAAAAATACCCTATGATTTTACATCTGTCACCAAGTGGTGCTATTGAAAGAGTTCTTTATTCTATATTGGAAAAAGCTTACATGGAGCAGAAGGCAGGAAAAAATCCTATATTGCCTATGTGGCTCTCGCCTACTCAAATAAGATTGTGTCCTATAAACGATTCCCTTATTCCATATGCAGAAGAAATTATGAAAAAATTAGAAGAAAATAACATACGTGTTGATATAGATGATAGAGCAGAAAGTATTGGAAAAAAAGTCAGAGATGCTGAAACAGAGTGGATACCTATATCAGTAGTTTTAGGAGAAAAAGAAAAATCATCTGGAATTTTTGGAACTAGAATAAGAATAGACGGAAAGATTCATCAAATGACTTTGGAAGAAATGATAGCTATGGTAAAAAAGCAAATCTCTGAATTTCCTTTTGTAAAATTAAGTTTACCAAAACTACTGACAAAAAGACCTATTTTTGTTGGATAGTTATAAAACTTTTTCTATGAATTTTTTCAATCTTTCATTTGCAGGCATATTTAGGAATTCCTCTTTAGTAACCCACTTGTATTCTTTTATCGGAAATCCCTCATCTTCATTATTTGTAATATCAACCTTTCCACTACCTTTGCAAAGAAATGTATGGCAAACAACTTGATCATTTTCTAACAGCCTTAAATAATGCCATGCTCCTAAAGACTTTTCTATCTGAATATGTAATCCACTTTCTTCTAGAACTTCTCTTCTCAAAGCTTCCTCTGGATCCTCTCCATAATGGACTTTTCCTCCTGGAATATCCCATCTGTCTTCTCTTACATGAATATTTTTCTTTAATACAAGGAATTTATTTGCATTAATGACAATAGCTTTCACAGATGTTATAGCATAGTTTGGCAGAATCCTTTTTTCAAAAACTTCTTTTAGAAATATATCAATATTTTTAAGAGATTTTATTTCTTCCAAAGAAAACCATCTAAATTCTGTATTGTCCTCATCACTTATTTTTGGCTCACCATCTATAACACCAGAATAAGTTATTCTAACTACATGTTTTTCAGGTCTAATTATATCTTGTGCAAAAATAAATTTAGGAATTTCTTTTAGCTCTAGTCCAACCTCCTCTTTTATCTCTCTTCTAAGATTTTCCATTAAAGAGCTACCTTTATCTATTCTTCCTCCTGGAATATCCCAGACAGCTCCAACTTCAGGATATTTTTTATTAGATCTCTTAACGAAAAGATATTTACCCTCTTTATTTTTTAGAATAGCCTTTACACCAACTTGTAACTCCATCTTAATCACTAAGTTTAATCTTCATCTTGAATACTTAAAAATCAATAGAAATCTATTTTTTGAAGTAAGATTTTATGAATTCAAAAGCTACTAATATAATTGTTCCAACAATCATCGCAAGTAAAACAATACCCATGTTATCCTTTATTATAGGTATATTGCCAAAGAAAAATCCAGCTAAAATAAATGCAGATACCCAAACTATAGCTCCTGATACATTATAACCCAAAAATTTCTTGTAATCCATCTTTCCTATACCTGCTACAAAAGGCGCAAAAGTTCTTATAAACGGCAAAAACCTAGCAATGAATATTGTTTTTCCACCATGCTTTTCATAGAACTTTTCAGAATCATTTATATAAGATTTTTTCAAAAACCTTATCTTATCAGTAAACGCTCTTCTACCAATTTTATAACCTAGATAGTAGTTTACACTATCTCCTGAAATAGCTGCAACAATAAGAATAGGTATTACAATAAACAAGTTTAACGATCCTACTGCAGCCAATGCTCCTACAATAAATAAAAGAGAGTCTCCTGGTAGAAAAGGAAATACTACAAATCCCGTCTCTATAAATATGATGAAAAATAGTACCAAATATGTTAGAACACCATAATTCTGAATCAATATATTTAGATATTGATCAATATGTAGTATCAGATCAATGCTTATAGCAGGTATCATAGCTAAATGATTGATAGAAAAGGTTTAAAATAAGTTTTAGTTATAGGTTCATTTATAGTCTCTAATTTCTTTCTGAAGCCGAACTAGAGATGTTTGTATATCTTTAGCATCCTCTAAATCAGGCTTAAGTGATTTTAGTAGTTTCTCTTTCTTTTTTCTAAGCATTAGTACTTGTAAAATTTTTGAATGGAGCTTTTCAAGCTCGTCATCTATCAAAGAGATTTCAGCTTCAATTTTACGTATCTCCATTATTATCTCTTCATCCATCCCCATATTATTATCTAGTCTTTGAAAGAATTTAATACAAGATTTAGTATAAAAGAATATCTGATACTAAGTTATCCATGAAATACCTGCCCAGAAATATTGCAAAATCAGCTTTCTTAGGAGCATTATATATTTTATTAGGAGTTAGTCCTGTTGCAGACGACACAATACAAGGATCTGAAAGAAGACTTTATGAGTATGGAATAAGAAGTGTTGAAAGATTATCTACAACTGGAGATATTTTAGTTATAAAAGTAATAAAATCAGATGGCTCTCAAGAGATATACGCAAGTTTTGGAAATAAAGACAACCCAGACGTTGTAGATAAAGCTTCAGGAATTTATGGCAGAAATCAAATAACAGACAGAGACAGGTCTTTATTTGATGATTGTCTAAAAGTTTCAAAAAATAAGAGGCCGCTATTATTACCAGATTATAAATACTATATATTATAATTCTTCAAAGACTTCTTCCATAGAACTTCGAATATTAACATTAGGGTGGTAGTAGAAAGAACAATTGTCATGATTCCCAACTACAAAAATCTTCGGGGTTTTGTTTCTTATACTAAGTGCAAGCGCTAAACCAAATTCAACATACATACCAGTTCCAACAGGGTCTGTTAATAGAATAAATACATCGCAATTAAGAACACCATTTGTATCATCTATAGCATATTGTTTTGCTAAATCTGGGCTATTTTTATAAGGTAC
>JACRAC010000008.1 GCA_016213555.1 Candidatus Aenigmatarchaeota archaeon
CTGTAAGATCAATAAATGACATTGCAAAAGAAAATGAATCTTATTAGCAATGGATAGGATATAATTTTTCTGTTCTAGGAAGAGCCAAGCACGAATACGGAGTTATTCCTAAGTGGATGAACTAGTTTTTACACACAGCCGGTGGTTTGTAAATTTTACTTATTGGTTTATAATAATTAGGAAAATATTTATAGCAAGGAAAAAAGTAGATAAACTAAGGAAAGAAGGAGGGTTTGACTTAGAGAAGGTTAGAACTTATCCTTTAGATATCCTGTTCTTTGCATTATTGGAAATTCATACTCTTTCTTGGATTTATCAATTTTATTAATTATCTCTGCTAATACTAATGATCTCTGTTCTATTGTAAGATCATTTATATGTTTTTCTAATATATTCATTATAATTTTCATGTTTTCTTGTGTTTCAGATCTCTTCAACATTCTTAATACATTAATAAGTAATTCAAAGGATTTTTCTTTCATAGTTAGCACCCGTTAATAAAAAAATAAAATATTTTTAACCAATTGATACTACTTCTGTCATTGAAGTTGTGTTGATTTTATTTTCTCCTATATGTTCAAGTGTTTTATTAAGCCGCTCATCAACTTTTTCCTTTTCTTCTTCTAATTTGTTTGCTGACTCAGATTTGCTTATGAAAGTTATCTCTAGTTTTGCATTTGTATCTGAATTAATAGATTGTTTTAGAGTTTCTAGTTTTGTCTTTTCTGATACTGTCATATTTCCTCTATTTTTTTCAGATATACTCCCATCTTTTATGGTCAATTCTATTCTTAGATCTCCATCTTGTCTAAGCTGTATTTCTTCTATCAGAATATTCATGTCATCTCTTGTTTCTGAAGATATATTTCCTTCCATTTTCACATTTAATTTATCTGTTACCTTCTCTATCTTTTGATTTATCGTTTCTATATGTTTTTCTACAATTTCATTTGTTTTTTCTATAAGTTTCTCTAAGTTTTCTTCAGATTTTTGCTTCTGTTCTAATGTTGTATTTTTAATTTCTGTCAGTTTTTCTACCTTTTCTGTATTATTCTCCAATTTTGCTTTTTCTATTTCAGACTCTATCTTGTCTATTTTATTCTCAAATCTGTTCTCAACTCTTTGGTACATACTCAGTTTTATCTTTTCTTGTAGTCTTTGTTCTATTTCTATATCTCTTTTAGTTGCATTGATGTTTTTATTTATTGTCTTTTCTTCTACCTGTTTTTTAATTACTTCATTTAATCTTTCTTTTGATGTTTCAGGTAGTTTATCTTTTACTAATTCAAGAACCATAATACTTTTCTGCAATACACGGTCTGTTTCATTCATTAGGGTTGATATATCTTTTCCCATTTTCCTAAGATCTTCTTTTCTCTCTTCTACATTTTTTATTTGATCTTCATGTTCTTGTAAAGCCTTTTCTGCTAATTTATCTTCTCTTTTTTCTAATAAAGCCTTTGCTTCTGCAAGTCTCTTTTTTGCAAGATCTAGATGTATTTTTGCATTGTTCATATTTTCAAATGCAAAGAAAAGTGATAAATCTTCTCCAAATCTTTTGAATCCATAAAATGGATGATCTGGTAATAATCCAGGATCATTAAACTCCTCTTCAACGGATTGTATTTCAGCTTCTGTTACTGAACTGTCTTCGAAGTTTATGTTTGCTGATTGGTCTCCAATTACTTGTGCTTCAGCTACTCCTTCTATATGTGATTCTCCTGTTCCATGTGCAAATGCTGCCAATGATAGTATCATTATAATAGACATGATGAATATGGAACTTATTTGTGTTTTCATTTTTTCCCACCTTTTTTATATCTTGTTAAATAAATAGAGAAAAGAAGTTTATGGAGAAGACGATTTATCTCTTTCCCCTTGGGGTGCGAAGGGTTATCACACAACTACTAACATGGTTCACAATTTTCTAAACTTCTTTTCTCTTAATTAATATATGTATGTTTCATACACATATAGTACTGTTGAAACAATTTTGAAACAATTAAAATTAATAGATATTATTTTTTGTAAAGTATTTTATTTGTTCTGCCTTTCTTTCTTTTTTCTATAAGTCCTTTTGCTTCGAATTTTTGAGATATTCTTGTCATTTTTGCACGTGAGAATTTGAATTCTTGCTCTATCTTATTTTGATATACTATAGGATTCTTTTCTAAATATTCTATAACCTTCTTTTCATCTTCACTAAACCCTTTCATAAAATCTTCTTTTGATCTTTTCTTTAATTTTATGTATACAATTAACATAACTATTATTAGAGATATTATTATTGGGATGTATATGTTGAATCCTTTATTAAGAGGCTCAAATTTTACCGTTACTGATTCCATTGATTTATTATTGAATGACCAGTCGATGTATATTCTTCTACCATCGCTTCTTACTTCTCCATTTTCTGGAAAATAAGAATTGTCTGCTATTCCAGATCCTTCAGGTATAGCTAATGTTATCAACATTCTTTCTGTATTTTGTTCTGTTGACACCTCAGTAAAAAATAAACTTTTCTCACCTAATTGAAATATAAGATTTTTTGTTTTGAATTTTATAGATATTGTTTTAATAAAAGTGCTATCTATGGGGCTTATTTTTGTAGATGAATCAAATTTTTCTGTATTAAAGTTTAGTTTGTTTTCATCCCCATTTACTACAATGTTTTCAATATCTCCGTTAAAATAATAAGTTAGGTTTGACGCTAATACATTTTCTTTGAATGTTGCATCTATTGTTTCAGTTACATAAAAATCGTTTCCAATATCGAAATTTATTTTATATTCTGATATATCTACAGCTGTAACTATGCTAGAAATAGCTGCTAAAACAAATAATACTACAAGTAGTCTTTTCATTTAATCACTAAGTAAGTATTGATCTTATTCTATAAATATACTTCTAGATAGTTTTATATAAATAAAGGTTAAGAAAAGAAAAAAATTCTACCTAGCCTACATTAATTTCTACATTTCCTTGACTTTCGACTCCTGTGTCTGTTGAACTATCTATACCAACACTGGCTGATCCAGAAGTGCCCAAACTACTAGAGACACCATTGTTAAAAGATACTTCACCTGAACTTTCTGAACTACTTGAACTTTCTCCAGTTGATGTGTCTGTCTCAACTTCTGTTTTGGATTTTGCGCCTAAACCAATGCCTAAATTTGTTGTTAGATCAATGTTTGTATCTAGGGTTATTGATATAATAGTCCCTGTATTTGAATCTATTTTTACTTTAGCCATTTTTGTTAGTGTGTATCCACCTTTTGCTTCTACATCACTTGCTGTAACAACAAAGAAAGTTGATCCACTTTCTGTTACAGTTTCAACGTTATTTACTTTAAATCCAAGTTTTTCCTTTACAAGTTCGGCTGCTTCATCTGCTGTTAGTTTACCTTCTTCTGTGTCAGATGTCAGAAGAGATAATCCTGTATGCCCTCTTACTGGTACATTTAATCCAGCTGAAATTCCTGAATTTTCTATAACACGAACTGTGGTTTTAGCTTTTTCTTCAAGTGCTGTATCTCCATTGGCTTTTGCGTCTAATTCTATATTTTTAATTTCACTAGTCAGTCTAGTATGCTCTTTTACAATTGCTTCATGTTCTGATTGTATAGAGCTTATTATATTTTCTTTCTCTTCTACTGACTTAGTGTTTAGTTCTGAAAGAGCTTCAGATTTTACATCTAGCCATGCTTGCTGACGTTCTTTCATTTCTAAATTTCTCTCTTTCAACAGATCTAACTTAGCACTTTCATCAAAAGTCAGTGCACTTCTTGTATTATACACAAAATCTCCAAATCCTTGACCTATTTGTTTAAATTTCAGATCTAGAGATGATAGTGTTTCTACAGATGCTTTTGTGGTTGATTGTGTGCCTATTTGTTGTGCAAATGCAAAAGGCATTGATAATACTACAATGCCCAATACAAGCGCTGTAATAAGCTTTTTCATATATCTCACCTCTTATTTAGAAGAAATGGGTTTCCACTTCTCTAATTAATATATGTATGTTTCAGAGAGATAATTTTGTGTTGAAACATTTATGGAACAGATAGAAACATTACAGCATCTTTAATAATTTTCTTAATTATTATCTACTATGATAAAATACAAACATGCTTTAGATGTACAGTCTAAAATTACTGATTTATCCAAGAAATTGGAAATGGAACATATTGATAATAGAGTTGTTTGTATAAGGAGTAATGGATCTGCATCCAAACGTACAATAGCTAGATGTCATTCACTACCAAGAATAATGAAATTTGCTCTTGGAACAGAAACACATTATGTTATTGAGGTAATATCTGAACAATACGATAAACTAAATGAGGAAGAACAGCTTAAAACTCTAATACATGAACTTATGCATATTCCTAAATCTTTTGGTGGTGGGTTTAGATTCCATGGTTATGTTAATGAGGGTAATGTAAACGTCCTTTATAGAAAGTATAAAGCTAGTTAGTATGATAATTTTGTTTTAAAATCTAAGTCTTTTGTATACAAATTTTTATAATTTCTGTCTTTCAAATTCATCTAACTTACGTTTGGCTGATTTTAACCATTTTGATGACTTTTGTTTTCTAATTGCAAAGCTATCTGCGTATTTCTCTTCTTTATAAGAGTCATAGTGAAATCTTGCTAATAGAGAAAATGGAGTGAAGAATTTCAATATAGATATAGATGATGTTAATAAGGAGGCTTTTCTTTTGATATGTCCAAGCTCATGAAGTATTACAGCTTCTACTTCTCTCTTTTTTAATATATCTAACAAGCCTGCTGATAAAAATATGCCTGATTTAAATGATCTGAATGAAAATGCTAAAGGGTTGGCTGTATTTACAGTATATATTTCAGGCTTTGTTATCTTTAATCTTTTTGATTGGTTTTCTACAAACTTGTTTATTTGTATGTTTTCTAAAACACTTTTCTTATAATATACTATATATATTCCTGGAATTACAAACAAGCTAATTACTGTACCTATTATCAATGTAGTAGGCAAAGATAATGCTATCAAAGAATACATATTGTTATAACAAGGCATACATCCAGTTCCACATAATACATTTGTTGTGAATAAGACTATTGGAAATAAAATTGCTATAATATGTCCATATATAAGAGCTACCTTTGATTTTGTTGACAAATTAAATTTCTTTAATGGGATAAAAGTTGCAACAGCTATTATTAGTGAAAATCCCATTAAAATTAATTTGTCTGATTCTAATGGTATCCCAGCCAAACATCCTATTATCATTTACACACCTATTGAGCTTTTTTGAATCTTTTATTAAAATAATTGACAGCAGTAGGTCCAAAAGTGTTTATTAGTTTATTTACAGTGCTATCTATTACAGTTTCTTCAAACTCTTCTTTTGAGGATTTTGTAGAATAAATATAATGTCCTCCACCTCTACCCTTTTCAATTTCTCTATCTACAATTCCTTTTTGGTGAAGTCTATCAAGAATAACAGCTACGCTTGTCAGAGCTACTTTTCTATCTTTTTTAAGAATATTATGAAGATCTTTTACCTTTGCCTGATCTTTTTTCCATAATAAATCTAATGTCTCGGATTCTAAAGGACTTAGTAGAGAATTCATACCTTTTTTATTGAACCTTATCTTTTCTACTTTAACCATCACACCACTTCTTATCTTTTGTTTTATATGCTATATATATTTGTAAAGCTTTACAAAAATAGTAAACTATATATACTAGTTAATGCAAATTACTATAAATTTATAAATCTTTTAATTAGAATATTTCAAATATTAAAAATTTTGGGTTTTGTGGGTATAAAAGTTTTGTAATTTAATAAGGGATAATTATGTCTGAAGAAAATATTCATACTTCTAAAAAAAACGCTGGCTTGTTTGAACTTATTTATAAGAATAATATAGTTTTGATATCTTTGATTGTGTTGATAACATTGATTTTTGTTAATCAGTTTATACTAATGACGTCTTTTGCAACAGCATCTATCTCCAATGTTAATTCAGTAAGTTTATCAGATGCTGATTTATACAAGGCAAAAGGAACTATACAGTCTATTGCACTTCTCTACCCTGTTAGGGAGATAAAAATAGACTCAGATGCTATAAAGATGATGATACCAAAAGGAACTCCTGATTATGGAGAGAAAATGGGAGTCTCTTTTGATGATTCTAAGTCATTAGATAAAATGGCTAAAGCTTATAGTGCTATCAAAGCAGAACTACAAAAAGATCCTGAAAAATGGAAAAGATATTTGAATTTAGCTACAAAACCTGTTGGTATTTCATGTGAATTCTGTTGTGGCGTTGGTCCTATAGGAATAACCTCTAATGGAGATATTGCTTGTGGTTGCTCACATAATGTAGCTCTTCAAACATTGACTATGTGGCTTATGAAAAATACAGATTATACTGATGCTCAAATAACAAAAGAAGCTATGAAATGGAAATCTCTTTGGTTTCCAAAAAATATGGTGCAGCTGGCTAAAAAAGCAGCAGATGCTTTGAATTAATGGTGATAAAATGGAAAAGAAAGAACTGCTAGTAGTAGTAATGATAGGGGTTCTTTTGCTTGTAACAGCAATGCAAACAGTGACTCTAGCGGGAATGGTTACAGCAGGACCAGCTCCTGTAAAAGCAGTAACATCTTCAAACTCTCAGTCCAGTTCATCTGGTTCAGGAAGTTCAGATGTTTCAAGTTTAGATAGTCTGCCTAGCATGGTAGGGGGCTGCTGATTTTTATTTTGTTTTAATTTTACATTATATTTTTATGTGGTGTTTTTAGTTGAAATTTGATAAATTTGAAATTATTTTGTGTGTATTTGTAGCTGCTGTTATAGTTTTGTCAGCAATAAACTTCTCAATTATATATGGGGCAACCCAAAAGGTTACAGAGACACATAAACTAGTAGAAGAATCAAAAATACCTGCAAAAATAGAACTAGTTAAGATACTAGATTCTTCATGCGATAAATGTTTTGATATTAATTCTGTAGTAAAATCTTTGAAAGATTCTAATGTTAATGTTACATCTGAAAAGGAACTGGACTTTTCTTCAACAGAAGCTCAAAATATTGTTAAAAAATATAATATTCTTAAAATACCTACTGTGATAGTAATAGGTCAGATTAATAAAACATCTTCAATATCAGATACAAACTGGGTTAGAGATACTAAGAATAATTTTGCTTACTACTCATCTGTTGGAGTTCCTTTTGTCGATGTAAGTACTGGAGAGGTTAAGGGACTTGTTTCTTATACTAATATTGTAGATAGTTCATGCAATAATTGTTCAAATCTTTCACAAGTCGTTTCATATCTTAAGGAAAATGGAGTAAAGTTCTCGGAAGAGCAAAATGTTGAGTATAACACTGTTGCTGGCCAAACGTTTATTGATAGATTTGGTATAAAAGAAGTTCCAGCAATTGTTATTTCATCTGAAGTGTTAGAATACCCTGATATAAAAGACATATGGGACAAATTAAATGCTACAGAAAAAGATGGTTATTATGCTTTGCATCCATTATCACCTCCTTACAGAGATCTTTCTACAAATAAAATAGTAGGATTAACAACTGTAGTATATCTAAAAGATTCTAGTTGTTCTAGTTGTTATGATGTATTTTTGAATAAAGAGATTTTAGAATTAAGCTTAGGAATATTTGTTGAAAATGAAACTACTGTAGATCTAAATTCTACACTAGGTAAAGATCTTATAAGTAAATATAACATAACAAAGGTACCTATAATAATAATTTCTCCTGATGCATCTGTTTATAAATCGTTTACAAGTATTTGGCCTCAGGTTGGTGATACATCTAACGATGGATGGTATGTTATGAGAAATCCAGGACTTTTGGGAACATATAGGGATCTTAAAGAGAATAAAACTATAACTCAAGTAACTGTCTATGCTGGAGATGATCAATATCAACCAAAAAATATAACAGTTAATTTTGGAGATACTCTAAGCATAAGATTTGTAAATGCTGGACAGCTTCCTCATACCTTTGCTATAGATGAACTTGGAGTTAGATCTGGAGTGGTTTCTCCTAAAGGATCTGAAACTATATTTGTCACAGCTAATCAAACAGGTAATTTTAGATATTATTCTTACTATAAAGATGATAGAAGAAATGGGTTGGAAGGAGTTCTTACTATAGGTTAAATTTCTGTGATCTCTATGAAGTTGAATAAGAATTTGATAATAATATCTATTTTTAGCTTGGTTGTTGCTTCGGTATTTGCATTTGTTCTTTTTTCAAAATCTTCTAATGATGATATATACAAACTTAATACAGAAATTCAATTAAGTAGTCCAAATGCTCTCAAAACCATAGGAAATTATTACAAACAATCTAATGAGTCTTATTCGGATAAAGTTACTGTATTTTTTGTAGGTACTGAATACTGTACATTTTGTGCAGCAGAAAGATGGCCACTTGTAGAGTCATTGAAAAATTTCGGTTCTTTTGAAGGTCTTGGTTCCTTAACAACTCCTTCTATAGGTGGGGAATACTCTGATCTACCTACATATACCTTTATTGGAGTAAAATACAATAGCAGTTATCTAAGTTTTAGCAATAAAGAGACATATAATAAAAATTATGATGAGTTAGAAAAGCTTACACCACAAGAAGTAAAGATAGTTGATAAATATAATCCATCTGGAGGAGCACCTTTTTTAATGATAGCTGGTAAGAAAGGAGTTTATACTCAAGTTAGTTCTGGTTATTCTCCTGCAACATTGTCTGGATTGACATTTTCACAAATTCAAGATAACCTTAAGAATAATACTGATACAAAAGAAGTTATGTCTATAAACAAAGAAGCTGATATTATCACAGCTATAATTTGCCACAATAATGATAACCAACCAGAAAATATTTGTACTAGGCCATCTATAAAGAGCTTAGTTGAAAAAATTATATAGTCATATGCTAGAAAGAATTTAAAAAATCTTTCTGCAAATAAAAAATTAGAGGGTTTCAAGATGAAAAAAATTATCTTAATATTGGTCTTTGCTATATTGTTAGCTATACCAGGATTTAGTCATCAATCAGCTAGTGTGAATAATTTGACTATTGAGATAGATACACAACCTAATGAACCTCCTATCGCTGGAGACACATCTATAATAACCTTTGATGTAACAAAAGCAGACGGAGAGCATCCTAATCATACTGATATTTACTTTAATTTAACTAAAGATGGCAAGCTGATAGTAACTAACTATTATATACACAGTCATTTAGGTACTCCATCTTATGCACAATATTTTGAATCTTCTGGTATATACAAGATGGATATTCTTATAGAACCATCTGATCATTATGAAGATTCTTATAAATTTGAGCCATTTACAGTAGAATTCAATATTACTGTTAATCCAAATACTTCTAACCCTAATAGTCAGAATAATTTGGTTATGTATGGTATTCTTATTACTATAGTAATTATAATTTCTTTGATTGTTTTGTTAAGAAAAAAGATCTTTAGGTAATTTTATGGAACATAAATGTGATCAATGTACTAGAACATTTGCTAGTATAGAAGGATTGAGTAGTCATAAGAAAGATAAACATACTGACTTAGTTGCTAGCAGCGAAGTTTCTAAGTCCAATTGGCATCTGTATGCTGTAATTGCAGTCATAATTCTTATTGTTATAGGATTAGGCGTTTTCTTTTTAACACAACCTAAATCAGATTCTCTGGATGTTATTCCATGTAATAACATGGAACAAAATGGGTTTCATATTCATGCGCATCTTGATATATTTGTTGATGGTCAATTATATACAGTTCCTGCTGGTATAGGTATAACAAATACATGTCTTTATTGGCTTCATACTCATGATTACAGTGGAATTATTCATATAGAAGCTCCATCAAAGAGAACTTTTATGTTAGGACAGTTTCTTGATATATGGAAGAAATCATCTGTTGATTCTACTATGCCTATAGGATCACCTATAGCTTATGTCAATGGTAAAGATGTTTCTGTAGATTATAGAAATATTGAACTAAATTCTCATGATGAAATCGCGCTTGTTTATGGTAAAGCTCCTAAGGTAGTTCCTTCTTCATATGATTTTCCTCCAGGAGAGTGAATTTAGATTTCTTTTTAGTTAAGTTTATAGTCTAGTTTAATAAATACTAATTCTGTGGTGTTTGTTTCAAATCACTTGAGTGTGATTTGAAAACTTAGTCGCATTCAAACAGAATGCTTCTAATTATTAAACGCCTTGGTGTTTAACATGGGAGAGATATATTTATTTACAGGGCCTGGAGGCGGTAAGACTACAAATGCCTTGGGATTAGCACTAAGATCTATTGGACATGATCATAAGGTTATTATAATACAATTTTTGAAGTGGTGGAAGCAAACAGGCGAGTATAAAGTACAAGACAAACTGACTCCGTTTTATGAGATACATCAGTTTGGTAGAAAGGGTTGGATTGGTCTTGAGAATCTTACAGATGATGATAGAAAACTTGCAAGAGAAGCGATGGAGTTTACTGAAAAAGCTGTAGAGGAAAAAAATCCTAATCTTCTTGTGTTAGATGAGCTCAATTTAGCAGCACATTGTAATCTGGTTCCTATGGATGATATAATTGCTTGGTTGCAAAGACTAAAGCAAAGGAAAGATATGACAATAGCTATAACAGGAAGACATGCACCTGAGAGGCTTTTGGAGATATCAGATTATGTTAATATTATAGAGGTAAAGAAGATACCTAAAGAGTTTGGTACAACTAAAGGAATACAGTGGTAATGCGCTTAAATCTTTTCTATTTATTTATTCTTGAAGGTGAGTAAAACTAAGTTGCAATTCTTTCAGAACGGCTCCTTATTTTTCAACATCTCAAAAAATCCGGTGATTGAAAATTGTAGATAAGGCAGATAAGAAGAAAAAGCCAGGATGTTGTTGCTAAATTAGATTCTTTCTTTTTTGTTTTCCTATTTAAGTTCTATTATAAAATCTGATGCACTCCTCTAGTTCATTATAGAGATCATAGATTTCTTATTCATATGCTTCGTCTGTCTAAACTACTACTCCTAACATTAATCCTATTCCATAGCCTGCTAATGCAGACGCTATTCCTATGATTGCTATTTCCAAACCGCTTTTTATTGGACTGCCTGTTGTTATTCTAGCTTTCTGAACTCCTACAATGAATAAAATTATTAATGAGAATATTATAGATCCTATTACAGCAGCTGTTACTGGCATGAATAAAAATGCTATTAATGGTATGAATGAACCTATCATCGCAGAAATTCCTACTAATATAGCACTTTTTATAGGGCTTTGTTTTATATCATCTATAAGATTTAACTCTTCTTTCATCATTGTGTCGATCCAAAGTTTTTTGTTGGAGGTTATATGTTTTACTATGTCATTTAGTAATTTACCACGAAAACCTTTCTTGTGATATATGTCTCTAATTTCTTTCTTTTCTTCAAGAGGCATGTTTTCTATTTCCCATTTTTCTCTTTCTAACTCTGCCTTATAGAAATCTTTTTCTGATTTTGTTGAAGTGTATGCTACAGCTGCCATTGATATAGATTCTGCAAAAGCAGCTGCCAATCCTGCTATCATTATTATTTTTAAATCTCCTGAAGCAACTGCCACTGCTAAGACAATTCCTAATACGTTTACTAACCCGTCTTGAAATCCTAGTATAAAGTCTCTTAAATCAGAACCAGATGTCTTATGCTTTTCCTTATGAAATAGTACCATAGTTATAGCTTGTTTAGATGATTTTTATACATTTATTACTTAGTAAATTATATGACAATCGTTCTTGGTATAGAAAGCACGTCACATACTTTTGGGGTTGGTATTTTAAAACATGAAGATGATAAAACAGAGTTTTTAGCAAATTATAAAAGTGTTTTTAAACCAGAAAAAGGAAAAGGTATTGATCCATCTATATGCGCACAGCACCATAAGGATGTAAGAGAAAAAGTGCTTAAAAAAGCTTTGGATAAAGCATGTATTTCTTTGGAACAGGTAGATGTTATTGCTTATTCTTGTGGGCCTGGATTACCTCCTTGCTTGCTTGCTGGTTTAGAACTAGTTCAAAAGATTTCTTCGGATTATAATATTTCTGTGGTTCCTGTAAATCATTGTATTGCACATATCGAGATTGCAAAATTTTCTGGTGGATTAAAAGATTCTATTATTCTTTATGTATCTGGAGGAAATACACAAGTTATAGGTTATTCTGAAGGAAGATATAGAATTTTTGGAGAAACAATGGATATTGGAATAGGAAATGCATTTGATGTTTTTGCAAGAGAAATTGGATTGGACTTTCCAGGAGGACCAAAGATAGATGAATTATCAAGAAATGGAAAAGAAAGAGGAAATTATATTGAGCTTCCTTATGTTGTAAAAGGTATGGATCTTTCTTTCAGTGGAATAGTTTCTGATGCTGTTAGGAGATGGAATAAGAGTGACAAGAGTCATAAGTTTAAGGAAGATCTATGCTTTTCTTTTCAAGAAACTGTTTTTGCTATGTTAACAGAAGTTGCAGAAAGAGCTCTGTCACATACAAAGAAAAATGAATTTGTTTTAACAGGTGGTGTTGCAGCATCTGAAAGACTACAAGAAATGTTATCTATGATGTGTAGAGATAGAGGAGTTATCTTCTATGGATGTCCTAGAGAGTATGCTGGAGATAATGGATTAATGATAGCCTATGCTGGATTGATTCAATATAATACTGGAAAATGTGTTATAGATGGCAACAAAGCTGACTTTAATCCAAGTTGGAGAACAGATGAGGTAGATGTTTCATGGATCTGAAAAGAGGAGTAGATTTTATTGGAGTTAGTATAATATATTTTTGTCATGATGGAAAAGGAAATTTTCTCATGGCTAAAAGAAATAATAATACTACAGATGAACATGGAAGATGGGACATCGGAGGTGGCAAATTAGAGTTTGGAGATTCTGTTGAAAATACTTTGAGGAGAGAAATTATTGAAGAATATTGCACAGATGTTATTAGTTTTGAATTTTTAGGTTATAGAGATGTTCACAGGATTCATAATGACAAAAAAACTCATTGGATAGGACTAGATTTCAAAGTTCTTATTGATCCTAATAAGGTAAAAATAGGGGAACCTAATAAATTTGATCAAATAGGATGGTTTACTCTTAAAAATATACCGGAAAATATACATTCTCAACTTCCAAAATTCTTTGAACTTTATAAAAATAAAATATAGTAATTATCTAAATTTTTGATGTTATTGCATCTATTTCTCTTAGCGCTTGTCTAGCATCAAATATTGAAGGTTCTCCTACTAATCCTCTATAAATTTCATACAAAACTCCTTTTATGTTAGCGTCTACAACTCCTACATGTATATCATCTGCTATTTCTGCTTCAGATATGAAACATGCTGCAGAGAAATTAGTAAATCCTAATCTTTCGAAAATATATTTTATTCTTGTTATCTTTTTGGCTCTTGATGAGTATTCTGTCACATAACATAATTTTTTATCCTTCATTTTTAGTAGCTTGGGAAAATTTTCTTCTAAATAAACAAGAACTCTAGTTTCTCTTTCTCCTCCTATGACATGTCCTGTATATGTTAAATCTTTATGAAGCAAAGCATTCCCTTTTGGATCAAAAATAAAATATTCAAGACTATTTTTACCTTTATACTCTCTTGCCCATACTTTTCTAAACCACTGTTCTGACATTATAGTGCTTCTACCAGATATCAATACACCTTCATATCCATTATCATGGACATATCTGGCTACTGAGGAAACACCATGACTTAATATATCTATTTCGCTTCTATCCATAATTTTTGATTAGCCTAAATCTATTAAAAGTCATTACTCTATGCTAATAACTAATAAAATATAAGCTAAATTATTTACAACAACTAGGTTTCTTTTTCTTATCCATAAACTCACCTCACTATTAACTTTCCAGTTCCCATTCCCATTGAACAAGTTACTGGAAATTCTCCTGCCTTATTTGCAGTGAAAACTATTTTATTATCGTCGTTGCTTAGGTATTTTCTTAAGCTAAGAGATGGGATAAGAAAACTTCTGTAACATCCCGATATTGTATTCATGTCAGCCACTATAGTAACTTCATCACCAACATTAACAGAAGTTGGGGTAAATTTGTATATATTTCCTGTCATTGACATTTTTACTGTTATATTCCCATTCTCAGATGTTTTTATTGGTTGTTTATCTTGATTAATTATAGGTAGTTCTGTTGTATTTTTAGGAGCTGATATTATTGCACTAGCTGCAACAATAAAAAAAGACACTATAACTACAATTCCTAATATTGCCACCATATTTTTTCTGTCCATTTTATCACCTTCTAAGAAGAGGAACCCCGCTTGATATATTCGGTATCTTTTCGTTTATCTCTTCTACAGTATACCTCTCCTTTATAGTTTTTATTATAATTTTCTGAATTTTAATAGTATTGAGTTTGACACAACTGATACTGAGCTAAGAGCCATTGCACCGCCTGCTATTACAGGACTTAATAGTATACCTGTTGATGTATATAGTACGCCCGCTGCTATAGGAATTCCTACTATATTATATATCATAGCCCAAAACATGTTTTGTTTTATTTTGTTAAGAGTCATTCTGCTTAGTCTAAGAGCTCTTACAACATCTGTAGTGTTGTTTTTCATTAGTATTATACCGCCAGTTTCTACTGCAACATCTGTTCCAGATCCCATAGCTATTCCTACATCTGCCTGAGCCAGAGCAGGAGCATCGTTTATTCCATCTCCTACCATTGCTACGATAAATTTTTTCTGTAATTTTTTCACATATGCAGCTTTTTGATTTGGTAGAACTTCAAAAAATACATTTTCTATACCTACTTTTTTTGCAATAGCTTTTGCTGTTCTTTCATTGTCTCCTGTTATCATATAGACTTGTATTTTTTGTTTTTTCAAAAGTTCTATAGCTTCTATTGAACTTTCTCTTATCACATCTGCAACAGCTAACAATCCAATAACTTTCTTATTTTCTGCAACTATCATTACTGTTTTTCCTTCATTTTCCATTTCTTTTATAGCATCTATTTGATTTACTTTTATTTTTTCATCTTTCATTAATTTTATGTTTCCTATAGTTATTTTATTTGAACCTATTTTTCCCTGTACCCCATGACCTATTATTGCTTTAAACACTGAAACATCTTTCAAAGATATTTTTCTTTCTTTTGACTTTAGTATAATAGCTTCTGCAAGAGGATGTTCTGATTTATTTTCTATGCTAGCAGCTATCTGCAACAGGTATTTTTCATCTACGTCATATGTTTCAATATCTGTAACTTTTGGGTTACCTTCTGTTATTGTTCCTGTTTTATCAAAAACAACACAGTTTACTTTGCTTGCTGTTTCAAGGACTTCTCCATTTCTTATCAATATTCCATTTTGTGCAGCTTTTCCAGTACCTACCATTATTGCAGTTGGAGTTGCAAGACCAAGTGCACAAGGACATGCTATTACTATGACTGCTACGCCTACTATAAGTGCAAAAGAAAATGTAGCTCCTAATACAAAATACCATAGTAAAAATGTAGCTAATGATATTGACACAACTGCAGGAACAAAATATGCTGATATTTGGTCAGCAAATCTTTGTATTGGAGCCCGTGACCCTTGAGCATCTTCAACCATTCTGATAATTTGCGATAATGTTGTATCTGAGCCTACTCTTGTTGCTTTGAATGTAAATGATCCATGCTTGTTTATTGTTGCACCTGTTACTGTATCTCCTTTATGTTTTTCAATAGGCATGCTTTCTCCTGTTATCATTGACTCGTCTATTGTAGAATAACCTGATATTATTATGCCATCAACTGGTATTTTTTCTCCAGGTTTTACTATAATTTGATCTCCTATTCTTACGTCATCTATTTGTATTGTAATCTCCTTACCTTTTCTTATTACTCTTGCCTTTTTAGGTGATAACTTAATTAAAGAGCTTATTGCTTCGCTAGCTCTCCCTTTTGCAAGAGCTTCAAGATATTTTCCAAGTATTACTAGAGTTATCAAAACTGCAGATACTTCAAAATATAATTCTGCCATTGGATTTGTTAGCATGTTGTATATACTGAAGAAATATGCTACTGATGTACCTATAGCTATTAGGGTATCCATGTTAGCTGTCTTATTTCTTAATGCAAGAAACATACCTCTATAAAAGTAATATCCTATTCCAAACTGGACTGGTGTAGATAATATAAGAAGTATGTATTCTTTTCCTGGAAGATGCATGAAAAACATGCTTATTACTAGTGTAGGAATGCTTAGCGCAGCGCTTGCTAAAAGAAGCATTCTCATTTTAGAAAGCTCTTTAGCTCTTTCTATTTTATCACGATCTATATCTGCTACGTCTATAGGAGAAGCAGTGTACCCTAAATTCTCTATTATTTTAACAATATTTTCTTCTGTTATAATACTAGATTCATACTCTATCTTAGCTTTTTCTGATGAGAAGTTTACATTTGAATATTTTATTCCCTTTGTTTTGTTAAGTTTTTTCGTTATGTTATTTGCACAACTAACACAATGCATTCCTTTGATAGATAGATTAGCTTTTTTTATTTCTTCCTTTTTCATATGATCACACTATAGTTACTGTGAGAATTGATTTTGGACCCCATACCATTATTGCTGTTAAAATTATTGCGAACATAAACATAGCGCTTAGATAGATGGCCATATCATATTTATCGTATTTTGCTAAATTTTCTCTATGCTCCTCGTGTTCTTTGTATACCATATAGCTCATTCCAGCCAGTGTGGTTGAGCATATTCCTATCAAAATAGGCATAAAGAGTAGTATATTATCACTGATAAGCATCACTGATATCATTGCACCCATTGTTCCTGACATCAATCCAGCCATCATGCTTTCAAGTGTTGACATTATTCCACAGGTTCTTGTACACCATACACCTATTCCTATTCCAGTAGATAATCCTACTAAACTTCCTATAAACATTCCGTTTGTTGCTCCTACAATTGCACCCATCATAAATCCTGACATCATTCCTACAGTCATTCCAATCATCATTCCTGTAGAGCATGAGAAGTATTTTCTATAATGTTTTATATGCCATACTGCAGATCCTATGAATACAGTAGAAATTATTATGTAAATCATGAATTGAATTAATACTACATTAAAGTGCTTTATGAAAGCAAAGAAAAACATAATTTCTGCTATTGATAGTATGATGAAGGCTATTATCGCTAGGAGGATCATATTTTTTTCTGCTTTTAGTAATTTTATTTTTGTTTCAGTCTTAATATTTTGATCTGTCAATATATTCACCAATCTAATGTTAATAGTTTATAAGAAATAGGATATAAACAATTGTATGAAACTGGTTTCATTGTTTTATAACGGTTACTTACTTTTTAATATAACAATATTACTCATGCCATGCCTTTTTCTTTCAACTAATCCTTGTATCTCCATTTTATCTAGGAGTCTGCTTACTTTTACTTTATTCATTCCTGATTTTGTAACAAGCTCTCCTTGTAGGATAGATCCTTCAGAATTTGATATAATCTCATATATTTTCTTTGTTTCCTGACTAAGGTATTTTGGTTTAGGATAATATTTTTTAATTATAAT
Source organism: Candidatus Aenigmatarchaeota archaeon (assembly GCA_016213555.1). Taxonomy (GTDB): domain Archaea; phylum Aenigmatarchaeota; class Aenigmatarchaeia; order GW2011-AR5; family JACRAC01; genus JACRAC01. The sequence goes on from JACRAC010000008.1 coordinate 17,670, forward strand.
TTCTTTTACAGTTTCCTTACTTTTAATATTATTTATTAAAAGTATTCCTAGTCCTACAAATAATAGAATTACAGCAGAACCTAGAATGATTGTAAAATTAATATTACTTTGATCATGTAGGCATGTACTACCTATGTAACAACTTCCTGTTTCATTCATTAGTTCTGTTGCTAAATTATCAGAATTAATTTTATTATATAAAGAGAAGAGTCCTAAGCCTAAAGATACTATTATGAGAAAAATTCCTATATATTTTAACATTTTTTGCATATAAGTTACCTTTAATATCTTTTAAAAATAGTCTTTATCTTTGAATGGCTTATGCTATTTCTTTATAGAATTTATTTATATAGCTATCATTTATTTGAATTTTGTAAATAATCTACAACATTTATATATAGGGAAATCACAAATATTAGAAGGGTGTTTAGAATTATATTTCATTGCTAGATACTCTATAAAATATAAGGTGAATAAAAATGGCAGCAGCAAAAAAACCAGCGTTTGGAGGATACTCCATTAACTTTGCTGGAAGAAAAGAAACTGTTGAGGAAGTTTTTGGAAACAAACCAATTGCACCAAGCGAAATGACAAAAAAAATTTGGGCATTTGTAAAAGGTAAGAAACTATCTTCAAAGGGTTAATTTTTTTCTGGTATAGATAAAATTTATTTTTTTCTTTTATCTGTTTCTATCATTTTTTATCTAATATTAATCTTCCGCTCTCTCACGAGCCGCTACACATCAACATACTTGCTCGTCTAGCTCGTTTGGATAAGCTTAAAAACATGACTATCAATATATAGCAATCCAAAAAGTAATAAATTATATTTTTTGGTTGCTATATGTGAAATAAAGATCTATTTCTTTATTTCACTATAACTTAATTAGATTTTCATTGTGACAAGTTGATTTTAAATGGCAAAAGAAGTGAAGAAGGAAGCTGAAAAAATTGATGCAGCAGCTGTAGCTAAGCCAAAGGAGGCAAAGAAAGAGAAGAAGTCTCAAAAAGAAAAGCCTAGATCAAAGAAAAAGCATGCAAAAGTTCAAGTATGGAAGCTTTATGAGGTAAAAGACGGAAAAGCTATTAGAAAAAAGGAAAAGTGCCCTAGATGCGGTCCTGGAATATTCTTAGCAGCTTTTAAGAAAAGAAAGTACTGTGGTAAATGTGGTTGGGCTTTATTACAGCAGGATTGATTTCTATGGGTCCTGAAAGTATAGAAAAAATTCTTTTATGCTATATATGCAAAAAGCCTATTGAGACTGAAAAGGCTAATTTTGACTTGATAAATAATGTAGCTGTTCATATAAAACCTAGATTAGGTATTTCTGAAAAAGTCAAAAGAATTTTTAAAGGTAATCAGATTGGTGATGATTGTACTATAAAATACATAAAAACCATATCTTCTACTGGAAGAGAGATAAGTTTCAAAGAAGTTAAAATAGATGATATATTTAGGCATTGTAGGGAGCTTTTTGTTATTATAAATGAACAAGAAGAATTACCTCCAGAGAAAAATACTGTTTAAAATTTATTCTTGTTTAGGTTCTTCCTTAGGCTTGTTCATATCATCTACTTTGTTCTCTTCCCAAAGAAAGACTTTTGCTTTTGATACATGCCTACCTTTTAGAGAAAAAATATTCTTTATTTCTATTTTTTCAGCTTCTAATTTAAATTCTTTTGATAAAAGAGACTGTAATCCGGCCATTGAAGGAGTTGCACCTCCTACATGATCTAAAGATACCATTATTTCTTTTCTCTTTAGATGTGGATTATCAATCTCATTTACTATTATAAATTTCATATAAACACCATTTTAATCTGACGCTCTCGACTAGCTCATCTTAAAATTTTTCATTGACACGTCTCGTTTGTCTATACCCTTAAAGCATATTTTCCTGTTGCTCCTATAGATAATTTTTTAGCTATTTCAGACTCTGTATCGAATATTATAACAGTTCCTTGGTAACTTGTAGTAGTATCGCCGGACTTACAGTTAGGACATATGTTTCCTGCTTGTATTATAGCTTTACATATTTTGCATGCTCTTTTCATCTAAACACCTATTTCTTGGTTTTCTTACCCTTTTCTATATCAGCAAGAGTTCCTAAACATGGTTGTCTCATTGTTAGAGAGACTTTGTTTCTTCCTGATTTTCCTAAAGAAACTCCAACCACTCTTGTTCTTACCATATCTTCTTTTTGTAATTTTTTTCCAGATTTCTTTCCTACAAATGTAAATGTCTTTTCATTATAACTAACTTTATCTTCCATCATTTGACTTACATGTACCATTGCATCAAAAGGTCCTATTCTTACAAAGGCGCCAAATTCTGCTGCATCTACCACTTCTCCTAAAACAACTTCATTTAATTCAGGAACATATGCAAGTATTTTGAATTCTACAGTATAATGGATTGCTCCATCTTCTGGAAGAATTTCTCCTTCACTAACGTCTATTATCTCTGTTGTTGCTAGAAACATTCCTATATTTTGGTTGAGTTTACCCTCTATCTGCTCCTGAATACTTTGTTTTATAGATTCCATTACATCTGATCCAAACTTTTCTGGAGTTACTCTTACCTTATCCCTTACTGTTAGAATTTTGAACATTTAATAAATTCACCGAATATTTAACTTTTGTCTAAACATATAAATAGCCATCTTTTATCAAGATGGTTATATCTATCTATTCAAATTCTTAGAATTTTAACTTTTTAAGCTTATTTCTTGAATTTTTTGTTGTACATCTTCTGGGAAGCTATTATCATATCCTTAGCTTTTTTTGCATTTTCCCAATCTTTGACTTCTACTTTTTTATTTTGTAACTGTTTCATTACTGAGAAAAAATGTGATATTTCTTTTAATAAATGTGGAGAAACATCTGATAAGTCTTTTATATGAGAAAATCTTGGATCACCTTTTGCTACACAAAGTATTTTCTCGTCTTTTTCTCCTGAGTCAATCATGTTTAACATTCCTATAGGAACTGCTTCTAAAAGAACACCTGGTACTGTTGGGTTTGAGACTAAAACAAGAGCATCTAATGGATCACCGTCATCAGAAAGTGTTCTAGGTATTAATCCATATTCTGTCGGATAAAATACAGGAGAGTATAAAACTCTATCTAATTTTATTAAACCAGTCTCTTTGTCTAATTCATATTTGTTTTGAGACCCTTTTGGTATTTCAATTATAACGTTTATAACTTCAGGAGCTTTTTCTCCTAATTCAACATCATGCCACACGTTCATAGTATCACCAATAAAAGAGAATTAGTTTATCTATCTTTATATTCTTTATATTTATGCAACATTTTCTAATTCTCTACGTTCAGGTAATCTACAGAAAGGGTTTCTTCTAATTAATAAGTTAAACAAAGTACCTCCGTCATCATAAGTAACTTCAAAGCCATTTTCTTTTTCTATTTGAATAAAATAATCCATTCCTCTTCCACCTGCGCTAAATTCGCTTAATCTTGCAGTATCTTTTCTATGTCTTAAAGTTTCTTTTACTCCTAGCTGAGCTAGATATCCACCTATACTAGCAAGAGACATTGTTACATCTTGTTCATAATTTTTTAGTGATTCTATTAAATTTATTTGATTTTTCATATCAAGCTCTTTTAGGGCTTTGTTTAAATCAAATCCATCTCCATTATCTTTGACTTGGAATACCATAGAGCCGTCTTCAAATATAGCTGTTGTTAAGCTTATAGGAACTCTTGGGTTGCATCTATGTGCATGTTCATATGAATTTAATACAGCCTCTCCTATTACTCTATAAGCAGCTCTTATTGTTTCTCTTGAATATCCTAAATCTCTCATAGTTTCCAATACAAAATCAGTTGCTCTTTTAGAAATATCATCAAAATATTGTGGTCTTGTGTAATGATCTACTACATCATGCTGATCCAATATTACTGGCTGCTCACTATTCCATAATTGCTTAGAGTAACCTCTTTTTGGATGTCCTAGTTCCTGGACGATGCAATTAGTATCTCTTGCTAATACCATGAAATACCTTTACACTTTATTTCTTTCTACGTGTATATAAAGTGTACTTTTTTCCCACTTTTTAGATAGATATATAAAGATGAAAGAAACACAAAAAACATTTATGCTACATCTTTAAGATTTTCATCTGCAATCATTTTAATAAATATATTTGCTCTTGTTGTTCCTTCTGGAGTTGCATCGTAATATACGTTTGCATATGGTTTACCATAAGGATTGAATGCATCATATGCAGTCCTTGTAATTCCTATAGATTCTCTTGGCCAAACAGCTGCATGCATTCTATTAGAACCTTGAGACATGTTGTTATATCCACCTTTTTCACGAAGTTTTTTAAGTAGAGCATCTACGTCTATTCTATTTGGATCGTTTCTTGGTGTGGTTTTTATAGCAATTTGTGATAAATAAGATCCTATATAATTAGCTATATTTTCAGTTGTAGATTCACCATATTTTCTAATTCTTTCAGTTCTTTGAGTTTTTATCTGCTCTTTTTCTTTCTGTTCTTTTTCATCTAATTTATCTAGTAATTCAAATCCTATCTTTGTCAATTCTTCATCATCGCTTCCAATAGGTGAAATAAGATATTCTTGTGCTACTGCTCTGTATTCATAAGCCAGATCTTCTAGAGTATGAATTTTATCACGTTCTCTTAATCCATTAAGAGTTTTTTCAAATATTCCTTCTATTTCTTCTCTAGGAAGAGTACCTTCATCAGATATATGTATCATAAAACCATTTTCATATCTGACAATTTCTAGATCAACAAATGCTGAAGGATTTTGTTTGTTTCCATAATCGTTTGCATTTTGCCAAAACTCTTGTACAATAAATCTAATTCCTTGGTAAAAACGATTAAATCCAATTGGTTTTAAGAATTCCTTTAGTTCTGGGCTAGCAACGTCCATATGTTTAGTATCTCTAGGACCTGATCTTATCCTAGCATAACTATGTGTTCCAATATAAACTCCTGTTTCTCCTGCAGTTATAGGAGTTGTGTATCTAGTTATGTCTATAGGTTGTTCTACAGATTGCTTTAAAAATTTTGAACCCTCCATATTTACCCCTAAATAGCTTGAATAATAAACAAAGTATTGTATACCTAGGGTTAAATATTTAACTGCGACTCAGTAGTATATAAAGTGGTAAGATGCAAAAAGGGGAAGGTGTAACAAAGTTCAATCTTGTTTTTGAAAAAGGACCAAATGAATTCTCTAGACTTGATATTATGAATCTAATGAGCTGTAGAGAAGACCTTTATAGATTAGGCCTTATAGGAACTTCAGGAAAATATTGTGATAAAGACGATTCTGCGTGTATTACAGTAGGTTATGGTAATGTGAGTCAACTTGTTAGAAGAATTGCTGATGGTAGGCATATATTTGCAGTTAGTGGTACAAGGACAGGAAATAAATCTCAATTAACAGAATATGACTATACTACTGTTTTAGAATATGATCCACGAAGAAATTATGTTAAAGCTAGAGGGCATATAGAACCCTCCTCAGAATCAATGACTCATGGTGCTATATATGATATTATTTCTTCTTCTGGATCTGTTGTTCATGTACATGATCATGATTCCAGATTATGGAAAGTTAGACATGAAATGGGAATACCTATGACTGCTTTAGGTGTAAATATGGAACTCCTGAGATGGCTGAAGAAATAGAAAGGCTTTTGAGATTACCAAGAACTCTTGAAATGGGAATAATAGGGATGGAAAGCCATCCAGACGGCTTTATAACATGGGGACAAGATGTTGGCGAAGCTCAATCTAGAATTATTCAATATTGGAATAAAGCACTTAGGTAATTTAATACCCTTGAGTAATTAGAAATTTCTACAAAAGTAAAATATATATAATACAGTAATCCATAGCTATTTATGTTGAGTTGAATCAAAATTCAGCTATATAAAAAATCAGAGGATTTTCATATGTCAAACTTACTTGAGAGATTGGTTAATGCTGATGGTATAAGTGGCGATGAGCAAAAAGTAAGAGATATTATTATAGCTGAGATTAAAAAATACGTTGATGAAATACATGTTGACAAAATGGGTAATGTTATAGCAAGAAAAAAAGGTAAGAAGCCTAGTGTTGCTCTTGTAGCTCATATGGATGAAGTAGGGTTGATGGTTAAGGCTATTGAAGATTCTGGTAGAATACGTTTTATTACTATAGGAGGGCTTGAACCAGCTGTTGCCCTTAGTCAAAGGGTTGATATAAACGGTATAAAAGGCATTGTTACTACAGAGCTTGTTGAAAAAGGGGTTGTGTTAGAAACTCTACCAAAACTAGATGATATGTTTATAGACACTGGACTTGATAAAAAAGCTATTGGAAAAAGAATAAGGATAGGAGATTATGCAACTTTTTATCAAGAACCTTTTTGTATTTTAGGAAACGAAAACCTTGTTTCTGGTAAATCTCTTGATGATAGAGTTGGGTGTTATTCTCTTCTTGAGATCGCTAAAAGATCAAAGTCTATAAAATCTGAGATTATTTTTATTTTTACTGTACAAGAAGAGATAGGAATGCATGGGGCAGGTGCTTCTGTTTATGACTTAGACCCTGATTATGCTATAATAGTAGATGCTGAGAATCATGAAGATGAGGGTGGTGAGAAATTGGTTGGTCAAGGTCCATTTATCACAATAAAAGATTCTTCAACTATAACAAGTAGAAAGTTAAATAATGTTCTAGAGAAAACTGCAAAAGAACTTTCACTAAATTTGCAAAGAGATGTTAGTGATTTTGGTTCTACAGATGCGCTTAAAATATCTTTGGCAAAAGGTGGCATACCTTCTACTGTTCTTGGATTTTTTGTCAAAAATATACATTGTCCTGTGAGTATAGCAGACATGAGAGATATAGATAGTTTGATAAAGATCCTTGAAGAGTTTTTAAAAGACCCTCCTAAACACGTTTAGGGTTCTTTTCAATAATTCTTACTACTTTTGTCTCTGCTAAGATACTAAAAGCTCTTGTTCTTTCTTCAGGTCTTGCTATAAGACCTATTATAATATCAATAGGCAATATGAAAGCTTTTCCAAAACTTTCTATTGCTGATTGTTTTATATTTATTTTTTCTTCTCTTTTTCCTACTACTTTTATTCTCATTATCCTTTTTCCTAAAGACATACCATCAAATCCTTCAAATATTGTCCAGTATATGAAGAAAATCAAACTTACTATAATATATTTACTCGGTTTAATAAGTTCTAACAATCTCCAATCTCCTAAAATAAACCCAGAAATTATCATTACTAGTATGAAATCTATTATCCATGAGAAAAATCTTTCCCAATATCTAGCTAATTCTATTTTTGCCATGTATAATATTTATTTTTTGAGTAAATAAATGCTTTTTTAGACTTTTTTCTCAGCAAAAATAAACCAGTCCCATAGTTCAGGCTTTCCTTTGAACTCCAAAAGATCCTCGTCTTCATATACTTCCCATGGGTAGAAAACTTTTCTCATTCTTATGTTTTTGAAACCTGCTTTCCATAACCTATACATAAGTTCAAATTTGTAATAGTGTTTTTGTACCATATCATGGTATTTGAATGTTCCTAATACAAAGTCAAATTTATCTGCATCTATAGCTTTTAGAGTTTTTTCAAGAGCTGTTTTTTCATCATCCCCATCTTCTATAGCTTTTTCATGTTCCAGGACTGCTCTATATAATAGAGCATCCATTGAAGGAAATATTCCTATAAAAACTCCATCATCGTTTAACACATTATATATTTCCAATAGTATTTTTTCTATTGATTTTATTTCTGGAAGTAGTATAGAGTTTACTGAGACCGCAACATCAAATTGGTTATAGAATTCTTTAAGATCTCTTGCGTCTTTTACAAGAAGTTTTACATTTTCTAAGTTTCCTGCGTTTTTCTTTGCCTTTTCTATCATTTTTGGTGAAATATCAAGGGCTACAACTTCCTTGAATTCTTTCGAAAGAAACGGTAGTAAATTTCCAATACCAGTTCCTATATCTATCACACTTTTTCTTTTAGAATAGTCTACCTTTTTCTCTATATACCAATATATAGGATTTTCAACTCCTTTTGCAAAAGGACTGACAACTTCAGTGAAATAATCTTTTGCTGTCTTGTCCCAGGCTTTTACATTTATCTCATTCATAACTCTATGATGTGTACATACAATATAAATAATTTTTTAATTGTTTGAAAGAACTGTATTATTCATTATTACTCTCCACTTATCATTTTCAATTAGAGGTTTAGGGAAATCTTTTAACTTAAATATTATATTTGATTGTTTATCCTTCAGTCTTGCAAATGACTGATAATCAGCTTTGTTTAATGGTTGTATATTTATTTCTTCAAAGAAATTTTTTATGTTTTTTAGAGCATCTGATTTCTTTACTCCGTTTATAGATTCTACTTCCATCTCAAAGAATGGATGAACTTTTACCAACATAACTTCTATAGAGTCGTTCTTGAATATTTCTCTTTCTCTATACATCGCGTTTCCTACATCATATCCAAATGCTGAGAAGATATTTACAAATTTCTCTAGTTGGTTTTGTTTTCCAAGATTTACAATACATTCTTCTCTGCTTTGAGATCCTAAAGCACCTTTTTTGAAAACCAATTCATGAATACCATTAGTCCATTTATATCTTATATCTAATGGATGTCTTACATCTACTTTTTCTTTGAAAAATCTTATCATGAAACGTTTTTGACTTGATGTTTTTTCCATATCCTTTGAAAGTTTTTTATTTAAGAAATTAAACTGATCTTCGCTTATTTTTGCACTAAGCTCTACTTCTTTCATTTAACCACTTGTTAGAAATTGATAAAAGAAAAATTACTTGTACTCTCTCCAAACGTGATTACACTTTTCACAGCGGAAGAATTGTGTTGGAGGTTCGTCTGCTGATCTAGTTTGTTGTAACCACCAATATGCTTTGTTATGCTCACATTTAGGACATGATTTGTCTGTTGTTGGTAAAGGAACTTCATCCTTTTCCAATAGTATAACTCCTTTTGTCTTAGTTATCTTTTCAACTATTTTTGTGTCCTTAACAGCCTTCTTAACTATTGTTCCACATTTTCTACATTTTATTACTATAGAGGATCCTTTCTTTGTAGGAATCATCATAGATTTACATTTTTTACAAAAGTCAACCATACAACCACTTAAAATTTATTTTCTATTAGATCAACAGATAGGTTATCGAACTTTATATATGTATCTATTATGAAATACAAACTCAATGGTAAAAATATGCAACTAATAAGGTGTACTAATTGTGGGATTGTTTTTCTAAAGATATATCATCTTTTGGGTCAAATGCTGGAGAACAGGTAATCAGATATTTCATTTTTCCAATAATATCATAAGGAGTATTTTTAGGTATAAATATAAGATCGTTCTTTGGTACCTTTTCTATTTATCATCAATTATAAAATCTCCTGTTCCTTCTAGAATAAAATATATTCTATCTTCTTTTATGCATTTTAATTTTCCATGCTTTCCGTTAATCTCTATAAGTGCTACATTGAATGTCTTATTTATTTTATACTCATTTATTTTCATAGATATCTTTTCTTTAAGAATAGTATCTTTTGATTTTATTATCATTTTATAGCTAACCCAATAAAGATTCCTGATATGATACTATTGGGTTAGCATACAGCTCAGCATGAAATTATATCTTCTTTATTTCATGGTAGAGCTATAAACACTTTATCTTGTTGAAGGTCTATAACCAGCGTTTTCAGCTTCTTCTATCGAATGGAAACATACTAAATTTTCTGGATTTATCCTATTTGCTTGTGTAGAGTTTGCTTGATGATAAACATCTGAGTTTTTGCTTCCTACGTATAAACAAGATGACCTTGGGTTGTTGCATAGCCAAACTCCTTTATCTTTTGCAAGATTTTCCAGAGTTTTTAGTTCTTCATAATATTTAGTATCATCTTTATATTTGTCATAGACTTTTGCATAACTTTCGTTTACTAAAAGAAAGTTTACTGAAATGTTATCTACATATACATATCTTAGCAGACGATCGTATTTGTCAATATCTGTTATATCTCTTTCAAGAAAAATTTCTTTATTTAGGACAAGAGTTGTTAGTCGTTGCTTGGCTTCTTCATAATAACATTCTCCTGTTTCTGGAGTATTTATTCCACTTAGTCTTACCTTTCTTTTATTTTCTAAAGTTAGTGTGTCACCGTCAATAACTTTTATAACTTTGAAAGGTCCTGACTTTTCTGCTAGTTTTTGTTGGTCTAAAAACTTTTCTGTTGTTGATATTCCAAATGCTATTATTATAATTAACACTAAAGCTATTAGAAAAATTATTCTTTTATCCATATATTTCTACCGATATCTTTATTAATTGACAGAATAAATAGGATTATGAAATTAGAGAAGACTGAAAAAGTTATGGCTGTATGGTTTTTGTTAACAGGCATATTTTCTACGATCACTGGAGTTCTTGGAGTTTATTCATTTATTGCTCTAGCTTCTATTTCTGGATCTGAAATCTTTTCATTCCTTTCTTTAATTATTCTTGGAGCATCTTTGGTTCCGTTAGCACTTGGAATTCTTGCAGTAATAGTAAGCTATGGATTGTTTAAACAGGATTAGTTTATAATTTTATAGTCAGTTTAGGTTCTATAAAATCATCTAGAAGATTATTATCTAAGTTCTATTAAATATACTTCTTGATAACTTCTTTTACTTCAGGTCTTGTATATTTCTTAAATTTTTTGTCAGTTATCATAGCTATTTCTACTGTCCTGCTTGTCAGCTTTTTCTCAGCTGCTTTTAGAGATCTCATAGCAAGATCTAATGCTTTTTCCTTAGAAAGATTATCTTTGTATTCTTCTATCAATAGTTTTCTAGCTTCTTTTGATCCACGACCTATTGCATGCGCTTTCCATTCTCTTAATGTTCCTGATGGATCTGTTTCATAAAGCTTTGGAATTGATTGATCAGTTCCTCCTAATAAAAGGCCTACTCCATATGGTCTTATTCCTCCCATTTGAGTAAATCTCTGTATTCTATCTGCAAGATCCTTAGATAATGCAAACATTTCTATTGGTTCGTTAAATGTAAGTTTATTTATCTGTGCTTTAACACGTGCATAATCAACTAAGTTTCTAGCATCTCCAAGAATACCACAGCTTCCTACCATTACATGCTCATCTATTTTTGCAACCTTTTCAACACTTTCTGGTACAAGCAAGCGCTGTATTGTTTTTCCTGATGTCAATAATACTCCGCCAGCAAATGTTATTCCAAGAACTGTTGTAGCTTTTTCCACAGCTTTTCTAGCGTACTCTACTTGGTACATTCGTCCTTCTGGAGAAAAAACAACGATTGCTCTATCGTATCCCATTTGTTTCATTGGTGGAGATATTTCCATATTAAAACCCTTTATTATCTCAAAGACTAATGTTCTTTAAGATAGAATCACAATATACAAAATTATATTTAAGGAGTTTAAATAGCTATTGTCGTTCATTGCAAATTAAATAGTTATTTGAACTCCAAATTTTAAACATTTGTTTGAAATAGTGTATTGGACTATATTTAGTCTATTACTACTTGCTCTAAATGCTTTCTTAATTCATCTCCTTTTTCAATAGCTAGATCTGCTAATTTTTCAATTTCTTCTACAGAAAATCCGTAAGATCCACCTTTTTGCATTGAACAAAGCTTATTTTCCAAAGAGCCTATTGATAGTCTAGCATCTGCTGCATCTATTTCTGTAAGACCTGGATCTGTTACTATTGTCTGACCTATTTTTACAAAGGTTGTTGTAACAGAAATTCCTCTTATTGGAAGTTTTCCTGATTTTCTCTCAAGAGATACTACAGGAGTTTCTCCATCGTATTCTATTACAGGAATCTTTGTAGTAAGCAATGCAGCTACTGCAGCAAGACATGCTGTATCTATTAGATTTCCGTCATCATTAAGAACTTCTAGATCTACATAGACCATCCATACATGCTCTTTCTCTTTTACACAAAGTTTTTCAGTATCTATCATTTTTGATTCTCTTATACATCTATCAACAACTCTTGCTAATTCAATAGATTGTTCTCCAGGAGGTCCTGATTCAAATTCTGGTGATGCAAATTGAACAAGCTCAGCTGCTACAGATAGAACACCTTCGTCTGGAGAATCTGGATAAGGTTTACCTAAGCCCATTTTAACTCCTGCAATAACTTCTGTGTTTCCTAATCTCACACGAGAGCTTCCTTCGGCTTGTCTTATTAATCCTGTCTCAATGTGTATTTCTCTATACTCATCCATTTTTCTATTATCTAATCTTTTACCTGATTTTAACATTTCTCTTATAAGATTTATATCAACTTCTATCATATTTTATCACCGTTTGTTTTATTATGTAATCTGACATGCTCAGTTAATTCACTTTGCTTGTCTATTCAGCTAGTTCAATCTGATACCTTGCTCTTAGAGCTTTCTTTTGCTCTTCGTAAATTTTTTCACATCCTTTTATTGCAAGATGTAATATTTTCTTAAATTGTTCTGGAGGCACTATTCCATCCATTTGCAGTAAAGTTATTTGCTTTTTCTTTGGATAGAAGGCTATTGGTAAATCTAATTCACCTTCCATATCTTCTTTTCCAGCAACATCTAATACTACATGGTTCTCAACTATTCCAGCAGAACATGATGATACAAGATCTCTCATAGGTATTCCTGCATCTGCTAAAGCTAGAGCAGCTGCGTTTATACCTGCACAACGAGTCGATGCATCTGCCTGAATAATTTCTATGAACACATCTATACTTGTTTTTGGAAATTCTTCCAAGAATAATACAGGTTCAATGGCTTTTCTTGTAACCATAGATATTTCAGTAGATCTTCTATTAGGACCTGGCCTTGATCTATCAGTTGTTGAGAATGGAGCCATTCTATAGTCTGTTCTTAAAATAGCTCTGTCTGCTTGCTCCATATGTTTTGGATATACTCTTCTAGGACCCATTACACCAGCTATTGCAATTGTGTTTCCTATTCTAAAGTAAGCAGATCCATTTGCTCTTTTTAAAATACCAACCTTTGCTTCTATTGGTCTTGTTTCATCTAGTTTTCTTCCATCTAGTCTTATACCGCTTTTTATTAGTTTTATATCTTCCATATGTATCACCATTTAATTGAATTCATCAGATTCTTCAGAATCAAACTCTTCTGATTCATGTTCTTCTACTATAGGCTGTTTTAATGGAGTTCTTTTTGGAGATTTTTCAAGAAAATCTTTCATAAATTCTGTAAGCCCTTTTATATGAGATTTTTCATCTATTAACAAAATTGCTTCTGTTGCAAGATCTTCATTTTCTCCTTTAACCCAAACTAATCCATTTTGTCCTACTACTATTTGAGTGCCTGTAGTATTTTTTATTAATTCTACCATGCTTCCAGATCTTCCTATTATTCTAGGAACTTTTGAAGGAACAACTTTTATTAATCTTCCTCCTCTAAGTTTTCTACATTTTCTGGATTTCATTGATAAGTTAATCTGTTTTGACTTTGACACAGCTGATATTTCAGCAAATATCAAATCTCCTGGTTCAAAGTATTTTGTCAGATCTGTTTTTGTCAGATCTACAAACTCTTCTACAGCATCGCTTAATGTCATTGCACCTTGATAAGGTGAGTTTATACCAACTATCCATTTTGAGAATATTATTTCCTCAATTCTTCCGATTACACCATCTCCTTTTTTTGGGCTGTAAACTCCTCCTAAAGGAATTACTATATGTAATCCTCCTCTGTCTTCTGCAAGACCTACTGATCTTGAAAATACTTTTCCATTTTCAAAATATGTACCATGACCAGATCTTCCTTCACCTAAAAGATCTCCTGGTATAACTAGTTTTCTTTGTACTTTTTCTTCTTGCTGAATATTTTCTTCCATATTTTACACCTCAATTATTTTTAGTAAATACGAGCTGTTCCTTCTGTTAAACCGTTTATTCTTCTGAAAAACTGTTCTTTAAGAGCAGCTGGCATTTTAACTTTTATTATTAGTTTGTCTCCTGCCCATTGTTCTTGGAATGATCCATATTCTTTTAGGACTGTATAAACTTTTGTTGAATATTTTGCTTGAACTTCTGCGGTTACCTCTATTTCATCAAATGCTAAAGGTAGTACTGCTTTTATTCCTTTTACAACATCATTTAGTTGTGTTTCTGCTGGTTTGAAAGGATCTATGTTTATACGAGCTTCTTCTATAGCATTTGCTATTCTTTCTGGAGGATGAGGAAGCTTTGATCTAGGATCTATAGCAGCTCTTGCTATTAGAGTTACTAGTTGCTTACGTTTTTCTTCAACTTTTTTTCTTCTAAAATCTGTTGTTAGCTGAAGATCTCCATCCTTCACTATTGTTACTGCTATCTTCTCAGCTTCTTGCGTATGAAATATTTTTTCTAAATCAGAAGGACTTGATTTCATTCCTTTCTTAGCGTCAGAAAAAATCTGGTTTATTGCTAACATCTTACTAATAGAAACAGTTTTATTTTCTTTTAGATCGTATGCAATGTCTGAATCAACTAGAATTTCAAAATGCTTTCCGTCTTTATCTATTTTTGCTACTATAGCTTTTTCAACTGTAACCATCTTTACACCGAGTAATAAAATCCCTTTTTAGTAGGCAGATAATTAGAAGCGATGTAACGCGATTTATCTGCTTTGTATCTAAAGAGATTTTTTGTAATAAAATTTTATATGCATACAAAGGTTTATAAATTGATTAGCTAAGTAATTTACACTCTAAAAATGTGATAAATATGATAAATTATGATGAATTTGGACCTGAAAAACTTATAGAATTTTATGACCCTAAGTCAAAAGTAAGAGGATTTCTTGTTATTGATAACACTACTAGAGGAGTTGGAAAAGGAGGAATGCGAATTGCTAATGTTACCATGGAAGAAGTTTTTAGACTTGCAAGGGCAATGACTTATAAAAATACTATGGCAGATCTTCCTTTTGGAGGAGCTAAATCAGGATTGATAATTCCAAATAATATAGATAAGGAAGCTGCTGTAAGATGGTTTTCAGAACAACTTAGAATAGTTATTCCAAAATACTATGTTGCAGGACCTGATATGAATTCTGGAGCAATAGAAATGGATATAATTGCAAAAATTTTAAGTAATAAGGCTTCTACTGGAAAATCTATATCTTTGGGAGGATTACCACATGAGTTAGGATCTACTGGTTATGGGATTGCTCATTCTTTACTGGCTACTTTGAAACATTTGGAACATAATATAAATGAGACAACTGTAGCTATAGAAGGGTTTGGAAATGTTGGAACATTTACTTCTAAATTTTTGAGTGATGATGGAGCAAAAATAGTTGCTATTTCTGATAGTAAGGGAACTATTTATGATAGAGATGGTTTGGATATTGAGAAGTTGATAAAAGTTAAAAACGAAACAGGTTCTGTTATAAATTACCAAAGTTCAACTTCAAAAAAACTTACTACAGCAGAGTTATTTGGATTGCAAGTAGATGTTTTGATGCCTGGTGCAAGACCAGATTCTATAAATGATAAAAACTATACTCAAATAAAAGCTCATATCATAATTGAGGCTGGAAATGTTCCTATGACAGAGAGTTTGGAAGAAAGTTTTTATAAAAAAGGAGTTGTTGTTATACCTGATTTTGTTGCAAATGCTGGGGGAGTTATATCTTCATGGGTTGAATATGAGAATGACAAAACTCCTACACCAAAAACTGTTATAGATTTAATGATGAGAGAAGTAAAGACAAGAGTTGGTAATAATACTAAATTAGTTCTAGATAGAGCTGACAAGAATAACATATCTACAAGAGAAGCTGCAATGAATATTGTTAGAGAAAGACTTGTGTTGGAATAAATTACCCTTTATATTTGTTTCTGTTATCTCTATGTAAATAATTTACATATTAAGTGGATAAAATGAAACAAGTTGCTATTTTACATCAAGGATTAGAAGGAGGAAATCCTTCTCTAATCAAGCACTCATGTTATTTGAGAGATAGTCTTGTAGAAGCTGTTAGAGATCTTGGATATAATCCGCAATCTGTTTATCTAGACGATTCTTTTACTTGGGTTTCTAGTTTAGAACAAATCAGAAATTTGCTAGTTGTTGTCAATGCTGCTGATTATGGACCGTTTTTTGATAGTACTTTAGAATCTGTTGTTCCTGCAATACTAGATAAAAAAGGTATTAGATATACTGGTTCTGATATGGGAGCTATAGATTTTACAAATGATAAACTAAGAACTAATTATGCTCTTTCGAAAGCTGGTGTATTAGTTCCTAAATGTTTTTCTATTGGAGACACAAATTCTTTTGAGTCATTAGATTTCCCACTCATAATAAAATATAGATCTGTTCATGGTAGTGAAGGAATTGATGACAGTTCTGTTGTTATGAATGAACGTGAACTGAAAGAAAAAGTAGATCGCTTAAAACAAACAAGAGATTCTCCTATAATTGCTGAGCAATATATACAAGGCTCTGGAATATATGAAGTTTGTGGAGGATTTTTAGGAAATGGTGACGATAGACTAGCACTTCCTGTAGCTTGTGTTAAATTTAATTCAGAATCTTCTCGAATAAGAACACAAGATCATAAATGGTCTGATGAAGATCCTATAGAATTTGTCGATTTGCCAGAATCACTAGAAAAAGAGATCCATAGATATGTTTCAGACGCCGCAAATGCTATTGGAATGAGAGATTATGCTAGAATAGATTTTAGAATAGGAGTTGATGGCAGAGCTTACGCCATTGATACAAATGCAAATCCTGATTTAAATGAAGATGCAACTCTTTATAAAATGGCTTCAAAAACAGGACTTAGTTATCCAACATTTGTAGGAAAAATAATAGACTCTGCTCTTAGAAGATAACTTTCTATAAGTAAAGTATTTAAACATTCGCTTCTACATATGTATGTAAATAATTTACATATATATGTAAATAGGTGGCAATGTGACATACTCTACAACAGTTGGGGCAGAACTTGAACTTAATCTCTTAGATAGGCAAGGATATCTAGCAAATAGAGCTGATGATGTTTTGGCTGACTTGAAAAGAAGAAGCAATAGATATGTCTCAGAGTCTTCTATGACACAAGTTGAATTTAATTCTGAACCAGCTTCATCTATTCGAGAACTTTATAATAGGGCTAAAAATCAGCTTTCCGATGTTCTTGAGCCTGTATGTTTATCTCATGGAGTACAACCTGCTTCTATGAGTGAATATGGAGCTGGAAGAGGTGTTTGGAGAGATGGAAATGAAAGGTATGATGTTTATCCAAGGATTATAGGAGAAACTAGTAATAGTGAGTTAAATAGAATATCTGGAATACATCTTCATTTTTCACAACATCCTGATAGAAAATTGGATCAGTATAAAGTTCTTATTGCACTAGATCCTAGTTTTGCTTTTGCATCAACATCTCCTATTTACGATTTAAGAAATGGTCTTAATTGCCATAGAGTAAATCTGACTAGAAATATGCTGTTTTCTGAATTTCCTTTACATTGCAAACTTCCTGGTTATCCAACTTCTTTAAAAGATATAGAAGCAGAAAATCAACTTAGACATCAGCAATGGATGCAAAAGGCAATAGAAGCTGGAATACCTGAGGAAACCTTTAAAGAACTTTTTAGTCCTGAAAATACTGGGTACCATCCTATAAGAAAAAGAGATGAAGAAAAATTCGGCCCTACAGGAACATTTGAAGTAAGAATATTTGACTCGGCTCCTTTAGATATCCTTGCAGGTATAGCTGCTCTTTACAAGGGATTTCAGGATAGAGTTTTTAATGATCAAATACCTGTAACTGTAGCAAATGCAGATGGAAGATATTCTTTTAGTTCATCTAGAATAGTTCTTCCAACTACAGATACTCTTAGAGGATTTGAGAGAAGTGCTATATCAAGAGGACTTAGATCAAATGGCATTCAAAATTATTTAGATCAAGCATTGTGGTTTGCTTCTAGAGGACTTTCAGAAGAAGATAGAAAATATTTAGATGTTTTGAATAATAGTTTATCTGTTTCTGCAAATCCTGCAGAAGAATTGCTAAGTTTTATGGTAGAAAAAGGAATATACGGTAAGGCCTTTACACCAGATCAATGTGCTCAAGCTAATTTATTTATGAGAGATAGGTATCTTAAAGGACTTTTATCAACAAATTAAATTTAGCGTATTCTAATACCTTATACTTCATTGTATTTCTCAGATTTGTTTAGTTCTTTTTGATTTAAAGTTTTCTGAGATTCTATAAAAATGATTATTGATTTTCATGTTCATTATGGACAAGATATAGATGGACAAAATACTACAATGGAACAGATTTCTAGAGGGCTTGTTACCAATGGTGTCTATAAGACTGTTGTGTTTCCATTTAATTCTGGAAGATTGTTGGAGGATTCTAGAAAAATTTATGAAATGTCTAGAGATAGAATATCAATAATTCCTTTTCTAAGATTTGATCCAAGCAATATATCACAAGAAGATCTTCGAAAAGCTCTTGATATGGGATATAAAGGAGTAAAACTTCATCCTACTTCTCAGAGATTTTATCCAGATGATCCTAATATAACTTGGATATATGATGAAATATCTAGGTATAAAATACCTATTTTATTTCATTGCAATACTTCTGTAAATGAACCAATGGCTCAACCTTCTCATGTGTTAAATCTAGCTGAAAGATACCCTGATCAAATATTTGTTCTAGGACATTGTATTGGCGGAGATGTTAGTCCTTTTGAAGAAGTTTCTAGATATTCAAATGTTTATGTTGACACATCTGTGGATTCTTATAAAGTTTTGTACGAAAGAGTTTGGCAAATGTTTAAATTTGATAGATTTGTTTTTGGAAGCGATTTTCCTTATAGCGATGTTGATATAGAGCTTCTAAAAATTCAGAGAGCAAATGTTCAAGATGATTTGAAAGAGAAAATTTTATATAAAAATGCCTGCAAAATTCTTGGATTAAATATGTGCTAGAAAGAAATAAATTATCCCAAATTTACTACAGGTACTACGTCAGCTCCGCTTGCAGCTTGGTAGTAATGTTTTTCTTGGAAGTTGAACCAGCCTGCTATTATGTTTCCTGGGAAGATTTTTACAGCTGTGTTGAAGTCACGGACTTTATCATTATATCTGGATCTTTCTACTGATATTCTGTTTTCAGTTCCTGCTAGTTCATCCATTAGCTGAGCTACTATTTCATTTGATTTTAGATCTGGATAATTTTCATACACTACAAGCAATCTGCTGATAGCTGTATCTAATTGAGTCTGGTATTTTATTTTGTCATCTATTGTTGATGCTTGAGTCCAACCACTTCTAAGGGCTGTTATGTTTGTAAGAAGATCTTTTTCAAAAGTCATATAACCTTTTACAGAACTGACTAAGTTTGGTATAAGGTCGATACGACGTTGGTATTGGGTTTCTACATTAGACCATTGGCTTTGTACACTTTGGTCTTTAGTTACAAGAGAATTATATGTTCCCCAAATCCAAACTACTATCACTAGAACTACTATCACTAGAATGATTAATGCAATTATTTTTTTTGTGAAAAAGCTTGGAGTTTCTTTTGGTATAGACTTTTTTGCCATATCTAATATTTACACCAGATGTTTAAAAAGGTTTTTTTTCTATATATTATGATGAAGAAATATGTAGTTCTTATAATAATTGTTGTGTTTTCATCCTTTCTTCTATCTTCTGCAGCTTTTGCTGAGTATTCTTTTCCTAAACCAAATGGATATGTAAACGATTATGCAGGTGTTATAGGTAGTGGATCGACATACATAAACTCTATCATAACACATACAGAACAAAACACTAGTGCAGAAATAGCTGTTGTGACATTAGATAGTATAAATGATAGTGGGTTAGACACAAAGACTTATGCGGTTGAATTATTTCAACAATGGGGCATTGGAAAAAAAGATTTGGATAACGGAGTTCTTGTTCTGCTTGTTATGGATCAAAGAAGAGTAGAAATAGAAGTTGGTTATGGATTAGAGGGTATACTGCCCGATGGAAAAGTAGGGAATATTATAAGAGCAAATACTCCTTATCTCAAAGAAGGTAATTATTCAATAGGACTTGGAAGAATTGTTAATGACATAAGTAGTTTGATTATTTTAGATCAGAATAGTCACAATAATAGTTCTAATATAAAATCTGGAAATGACTTTGGTTTAGCTTTGTTAATATTTTTTGCTTCTCTTGGAGTTATCCTATCAGTTATTTTTATAATTTATCGATCTGTTACACAAAGAAAATGCCCTAAGTGTGGAACAAAAATGAGCTATAAAATTGCTGGGGATTTCATAGTGTACACTTGTCCTAAATGTAAATACAAAGAAAAGAAGAGAAGATTGCATACTGCTATAATTGCTGGGTCATCCGGTTCTAGTGGCGGTGGTTTTGGCGGAGGCGGAGGATTTGGAGGTGGAGGCTCTGGTGGTGGTGGAGCTGGAGGAAGTTTTTAGATAAAAATCTGATTACATTATAATAGTATTTTATTATTTTTTGACTAAAAAGCTAAAGTATATATATAAGTGAATCCAAAATAAGAGAAATTAATTCATTAAATGTGAATTATAGGGGGGCTTGATAGATGGATAAAAATAAAACAAACCTTTTAAAATATTTTATAACTGCTTCTATAGTCTTATTATTCTCAGTTAGTCTTGCTTATGCAACTCCTTTACCTGGTACAAATGCTGATGTTGACAGAGTTTGGTTTAATTCTTCTTCAGATTTTTTAAATTCTACTGCAAATGCATCTAATGCTGATATAAACAATGTAAAATTCCCAAATCTTACTTCTGAATCGCTTTATCTTGGAATGGAATATATTTTCATACAAGCCAACTTTTCTGTATCAACTGCAGGTGTTGTTGGTGCTACTGGATCACAAAATGTTAGCTGGGAATACTCAAATGGAACAAGTAATGAAAGCTGGAAATCTTTAACAATTGTAACTAATACTTGTCAAAACTTTACAGCTGCAGGAAACTGCTCTATAATATTTAATCCTCCTACTGATTGGTCAATTAACACATGGAAAGACAGATCTTTGTATTGGATAAGGGTAAATGGTACTGGAAATTATTCAACAAATGCTAGTGTTGCTCAGATTTCTGTTATTGAATATAATGTTGCTTTTAATGTTACAGATCAATTAGGATCAGCTTTAAATGATACTGCTTTTACTACTTTCAAAACAAATGATACAAATGGAGTTTATTCTACGAGAAGAGCAGGTAAAGGATGGGAACTTGCATTACAAACAGGAGTTCAGCATGACATAAGTGTTAATACTACTGGTTATGTAAATGCTACAAAATCAACAACATCAAATGCTAATACTTCTTTGTTTAATTTAACTAACTTTAATCAATCATTTACAATAAAAATTTTGAATATTACCGACGAGCTAGGAAATGTATTAGCTCCACTTAACGGAGCTGCTGGTATAATTGTTTCAGATAATGGAAGTGTTACATATGAGAATAATATAGCTTACATAAATGCATCAAATGATAATAATCTTACTAGATCTATTAACCTAAACGCTTCAAAAGCTGGTTATGTTAATAAGAGTTCTTCAGTTGCAGGTGTTTCAAGTTTAGGTCAGAATGTTACAAATGTTTCAAATTTATTGTTCACAATAAAGGTTTTGAATATTTCTGATGAATTAGATAATAGATTATTATCATTGAATGGAGTAGCTGGCATAGTTGTAACAGATTCAGGATTTGTAACATACTCAGCTGATGTAGCTTACATCAATGCAAGTGCTGCAACAACTAACTTAAACGCAAGTAAATCTGGATATGTAAATAGATCATCATTTTCAATAGCAGGTGTATCAAATGGTGGACAAAATTCTACAAACATATCAGGATTAAAGTTTACAGTTAGAATCAATAACCTTACAGACGAGCTAGGAAATAAACTTTCTCTACTTAATGGAGTTAATGGCATAGTTGTAACAGATTCTGGTGTAGTAACTTATTCAGGTGACGTAGCTTACATCAATGCGTCAGCAGCTACAACAAATCTAAACGGTTCAAAATCTGGATACGTTAATCAATCTTTAACAGTAGCAGGTGTCTCAAATGCTGCTCAGAATTTTACAAATATATCAAACTTGAAGTTTACAATCAGAGTAAACAACCTTACTGATGAACTAGGAAATAAATTACAACCTCTAAATGGTGTAGCTGGCATAGTTGTAACAGACTCAGGAGTTGTAACATACTCAGCTGATGTAGCATATATCAATGCTTCAGCTGCAACAACTAACTTGAATGCAAGTAAATCAGGATATGTTAACAAGACTTTAGTAGTAGCAACATCTAATGCTAATCAAAATTTCACAAATGTTTCAGGAGTACAGTTTACAATTAAAATCTCTAACCTTAGAGATGAGTTAAGCAACAACTTAGCACCTCTAAATGGTGTAGCTGGCATAGTTGTAACAGATTCAGGATTTGTAACATACTCAGCTGATGTAGCTTACATCAATGCTTCAGCTGCAACAACTAACTTGAATGGTTCAAAGTCTGGATACGTAAACAGTTCATTAGCTGTCCCAGTTTCAAACTCTGTGCAGAACAATACAAATATCACAAATCTAAAATTCACAATTAAAATCTCTAACCTTAGAGATGAGTTAAGCAACAACTTAGCACCTCTAAATGGTGTAGCTGGCATAGTTGTAACAGATTCAGGATTTGTAACATACTCAGCTGATGTAGCTTACATCAATGCAAGTGCTGCAACAACTAACTTGAATGGTTCAAAGTCTGGATACGTAAACAAAACTCTAGTAGTAGCAACTTCAAATGCTAACCAAAACTTTACAAATGTTTCAGGATTGTTATTTACAGTTAAGGTATTGAATATAACTGACGAACTAGGTCATGTTATAGTTCCTCTTAATGGTGTTGTAGGTTCTATAGTAACAACAAACGGCTCTGTAACATACAACTCAAACATAGTTTATATTAATGCTTCATCAAGTCCAAATCTAACAGCATCAAGATCTGGTTATTTGAATGTAACATTATCAGGAGTAGGTATTTCAAATAGTGCTCAAAATGTTACAAGTATATCTAATCTTGCATTTACAATAAAGATAACAAATGTAACAAACGAATTAGGCAATAGAATAGGAGATTTAGATGGTTCAACTGTTGTTTTGGTATCTTCATCAGGAGATGTTCAATACAGTGGAGGAGTTGCATATATTAATGCGAGCACTACAGCTAGTATAAATGCTTCAAGTTCTGGTTATGTTAATCAAACTAAGATAGTAGGAGTAGCATTAACTCAAAACTCTACTACAATATCAAGCTTACCATTTACTTTGAAGATATTAGTAGTATCTGATGGTGGACAGGCTCTTACAGATGCATCAATAACTTTATCTAAATCAGGTGTAACTATTACATCCACACCTACAACTAGAGTATCAAATGCATATTATTATGCAATAAATCAATCAACATTTTCAACATTAGACTTTACTGTAACAGATGTTGGATATATAGCAGAAACTAGAAATACTGTTGCAATAGACACTGCAAATCAGAAATTACAATCAATTACATTGAATTCAGCTCCATCAGGAGGAGGATCATCTGGAGGAAGCACTACACCATCTGTACCAACAGCTTCATCATCAATAGATAAGTTGACAAATGATGTTCCTTCCTCAGTTGTAAGTACTTTGAAGGAAAGTGCTTTAGTCAAACTAGATATTACATTAAATTCAGATCAAACAGGTGTAAACTTAATATTTAGTAAACCATCTACAAACCCAGTATCAGTAGCTCCTTCAGGAAATGTTTATCAATATATATCAGTATCTCATAATATCCAAGAATCAAAATTCAAGTCAGTTAGATTTGTATTTAATGTTGATAAGTCTTGGTTAACTTCAAACAGTATAGATACTTCAAAAGTATCTCTTGAAAGATATGAGACAGATCATTGGACAAAGTATGGTGCTAGTATGGTATCTCAAAATGACACATCTGTATCATATGAGACAACAGTTCCTGGATTATCTAACTTTGCAGTAACAGGTGAAAAGCAACTAACAGAGTGTACATCTGGAAAGAGATGTGATGGTAACCAAATACAAGAATGTACAAATAACTTGTGGGTAACTTCACAAACTTGTCAATATGGATGTGATAGTACAACATATAATTGTAATCCACAGCCAGTAGATCAACCAGTACAAGAGCCACAACCAACTACAACACCAAAAGAAACAACAACAGAGACCACTCCTACACAAACAACAAGTGAGATTCCAATGACATATGTTTATGCAGGATTAGGTCTATTGGTTATAGTTGTAATAGCAGGAGTTGCTTATTGGAAAATGAAAAAACCAGTTAAATACGCAGGCTATAAAAAGTAACATTCTTTTTTATCTATTTTAAAATTTTAGAGACTAAATCTTATCAGGTAATCTTACTATGAAGAATAAGATTTTATTCATTCTACTTATTATACTAGTGTTGTCTGGATATTCCTATGCACAAACTTGCGGAAATAATGTTATAGAAAAAGGAGAAGAATGTGAAATAAATGATATAGGAAATGCATCTTGTTCTGATTATGGATTTCAAGGAGGATCTTTAACATGTAAAGGATGTGTACTAGATACTAATGATTGTATTTCTCCTGTTTATCCTTCAGGTAAGTTTATTTCTGGAAATTCTTCAGATATGGGTCTTAGTTTAACACCTTTGGACATTGCTTTAATAGTTGCTGTTATAGTTATAATAGTTGGTTCTGTTCTATATATCAGACATAATGGTTGATTAAATGATTATAACAATTTCTGGAAAGCCTGGATCAGGTAAAAGTACTGTTGCTAAGATTATTGCAAAAAAATTGGCTTTTAAACACTATTCTATAGGAGATTTTCTAGGAAAAATGGCAAAAGAAAGGAATATTACTTTAGAACAAATAGGTGAGTTGGCTAAGAAAGATGAAAGTATTGATAAGCAACTAGATAACTATCAGCTAGATTTAGGCAAAAGTGAAGATAATTTTATAATAGATAGTAGAATAGGATTTAATTTTATTCCTCATTCTGTCAAAATTTTCATAGATGTTGATCTTAAAATTGCTGCTGAACGTGTCTTTAAAGATCAGAGAGATGATGAAGAAGAAAAAGATAGTGTACAAAGCATGCTAAAGGCTATGAAGAAGAGGATTGATCTTGAAAAAGAAAGGTATAAGAAATATTATGGTATAGAGGATTTTCATGATTCAAAACACTATGATTATGTTATTGATAGTACACATATAACAGCTGAGCAAGTTGCTGATAATATTATAAAGTTTATAAAAACAAGAATAGCAGAAGGAGTTAAAAATGTACTAAAGAATAACAAACAGATGGAATGATTTTATGGTAAAAAGAAGAAATAATACCTGGCTATTACCTGTTATGCTTATTGTGGTTGCTGTTGCTTTTGGTAGTGGATTTTTTCTCAGTAATTTTTTAAATCCATCAAAAGTTATTGAAAAATATATAGAAGTGCCTATTAATCAAACATTATCTTTATCAAGTTCTTCTACTAACGTAGTTGCTGTTTCTGAAGATGGTAGTGGAATTCTAGGAAAGGCAAATATTGAATTAGTTCCTGGTAAAGGAAGAATTTTGATTAATACAGATCCTTTTATAGAAGCTGATACACAATTGTCTGCAGAGACAGCTATTAAATATGCGTTAAATTATACAAAAGTAAATATAAAAAATAATGATATTATAGTTTCTTTTAATATGACTTTTACAAATGCTTCTCAAGCAGATGTTGTAGGAGGCCCTTCTGCAGGATCTGCTTTGACAGTTGCTGCAATAGCTGTTCTTGAAAATAAGACTGTAAGAAATGATATTTCTCTTACAGGAACTGTTGAGTTAAATGGATCTATAGGAAAGGTTGGAAGCGTTCCTGAGAAAGCTGCAGCAGCAGGAAAAGCTGGTATGAAAATTTTTCTAGTTCCTAAAGACCAGGCTCAAATAACTTATAGTGAAAAAGTTAGTGAGACAGAAATGTCTAATGGTTTTGAGATTAAAAAAATAAAATATGTTCAGAAAACAGATAGTTTGAATAATTATACCTTATCACAGTGGAATATGACTACTATTGAAGTTGAAAATGTTTTAGATACTTTGCAATATGTCTTTGAGTGATTTAGATTTTATCAGATCTATAGAGACGTATTTTATATACAAAGAATGTGTATGTTTTTGATGGAATTTCTTTTAATTTTTCTACTAACCATTTTACATCATATACATAACCTACAAAACGATACATTGCTTTAGCTGGGTGTACTACTGTTAGTTTCCATGTAAGTCTTAGTAATGGTTCTGTCTCTGGTTTTGTATAGTCTTTTTGTATTTTTGGAAGAAATGCTAATGATACTAATCTTACTATGAATGACAGGAAGAAAATTGTTGTTAGAGCTGCAACGCCCATCATTAATGATATTTCAAAATATTCTATCAAGATACTTGCTAGTAATGTTCCACTTACTGTTGCTAATCCTGCAAACAAAGTATGGTTTGCTATATAGCCAGCTCTTTTATTTTCAGGTGTTGATGAAAGAAGAAAGTTAAATGTTACTAGAGTCCATCCTCCAAACATAAATCCATCAAAAATATGTATCAATATTAAATGTTCTACTGTTGTTGCAAACATCCAGAACAATGGTATAAAACATATCATAATACTAGTTATTATTAAAATTACTCTATCTCCATATTTGTCGCTGAATTTTCCCCAATATGGTTGTGATAATATTGCTATCAATGCGTTTATGGTTATTAGTACAGCATACCATATGTATCCTATATCTAAGTTCTTTATCATATAGACTGTGTAGAATGGAGATGATATTGCTATTGCAAAAGATACTATGCACATATAAATTGTAAACCAAACGAAATTTGAATGCATCTTCATTGAGAATGCTATGTCTTTAATAGAAAAACTAAAGGAGTGTTTATAATGAAATTCTGACTTTACAGGAGGTTCATATATTTTTAAGAAGAAGTAGACTGCGAAAAGACCTATTATAATAGATAAAAAGAATAATATTCCAAACCCAAATACGACTAGCATTATTCCTGATGCTACTGTAGTAAGTAGTCCTGCTATTCCTGTTATCATATTTCTTTTTCCAAAATATTCTCCTCTTCTATTGGGCGGTACAATATCTCCCATTAGACTGCTCCATGCTGGGTTTCTTATGCCATTTAGAAAACATATTGTGAAAACTATTATCATTAATAGAAGCACTTGATATATTGGAATTATTGCAATCAATAGTATTGGAATCCATAGTAATCTTGACAGAGTATATGACATAGTCCATATTGCTTTTCTGCTCATCATACTTACTAGACGAGCTCCTGGTATTTGTCCTAGCGCACTTCCTAAACTTTGTAAAACCCCTAATAATCCTATTTCTTTATTTGTTGCGCCTAAGCTTATTGCATATGGTGATATATAGTCCCAGACTAAATGAGATGATGTTGTTCCAAACAAGCCTTCTTTTATAGAAGAATCAAGGCTCTTTTCTGTAGTATCTTCTACTTTTTTATTATATTTTTTTGGAGGAGTCGGATTCATGCTAATAATTGTCTTAGCAGATTAAATTTCTGATTAATTTGAGAAATTCCAATTAATACCATTTCTCTTATATAAGCATTTCTATGTTTTTGGCTGTGTGTAAAAAGTCCTATAATTAGTGTGTAAAAACTAATAACGGATTCTTGTAGCAATAAGCATTTCTACAGTGAAACACGCAAATCTTGATGTAATTTGTGTGTAAAAAGTATTCATGGAAAAATATTCTAGGAA
>JACRAC010000049.1 GCA_016213555.1 Candidatus Aenigmatarchaeota archaeon
TGGCGCTGCAAAAGAAGTTTTCCAAGATTCAGGACAATCAAATCTGCAGGAAGATACATTTCTTCAGTGATCTATGAATACAATACGGAACGCCTAGAAACTTTATACATAATTATCATACGAAGATAGAAAAGAATCTTTATTATCAACTATATATATCTCTATACAAATAAATTATAATATGGGACAATACTTGGGATATTTTTATGCATTGCTTGCTGCAGCACTTTTTGGAATTAGCGCTACTTTAAATAAAATTGTTCTGGTAGATGTTCATCCGCTTGTAGTCGCTGGTCTGATTTATTTTAGCGCTGGGATATTGCTTGTTTTGATTCGTTTTTTACCTGCTTTCAAAAAAATTTCAAAAAAAATTCAAATAAATACAGAAAATAAAGAATTGAACAGAACTAATTGGTTTTATTTGATTATTATTGCAGTGTGTGGTGCTGTAATAGCTCCATTTCTTTTCTTACATGGATTAAACATATCAACTGCTGTAAATGCATCACTGCTACTCAATGCTGAGGTTTTATTTACAGTTTTTATAGCATTTATATTTCTTAAGGAGCGAGCAAATACAAAAGATTATTTTGCTATGATTATTCTGTTTTTGGCTGCAATAGTTGTGACAACAAACCTTAATTTATCAGAAATTAATTTTACTGGAAAGTTGCTAGGAAATCTATTTATTATTGGAGGTACACTTTTCTGGGCACTAGATAATTCTTTAAGCAAAAAACTAGGGATAGAAAATGATGTTGTAAAAGTAGCCTCATTTAAATCATTAATAGGTGGATCAATAGTTATATTGATAGCAATAATTTTACAAATACCATTTAATATCACATTACATATGATTCCTTATATATTATTTGTAGGATTTTTTAGCATTGGGCTATCTATAGTATTATTCTTATCATCTCTAAGAATGATTGGTTTAATGAAAACCGCTGTAATTTATTCTACTTCAGCGTTGTTTGGAGCTCTATCTGCATTTATTATCTTAGGAGAGCCTATCTCAGCAATTCAGTTAATAGCAGGAACAGTTATGATTTATGCAATATATTTAATGTCAAGGAAAATAGATAAAACCCTATCATTGAATTTTAGTTTTAAGAAGAATAGAAACAATAAAAGATTTATACCAAAGAAAAACATTAAAGAAAGATTATTATCCAATAAAACTATCTTTGATTCTATTAGAAAAAAGAAAATCAAATAAGTTTTTATTTATCATTCAATCTATATACTCCAGCCCCTAAGAATTAGGGCGGATTGCTGCAAAGATCTTCGATCTTTGAGTTGTCAGATAAATTTCATTTATCTGAACATGAACCGAGGTTCAAATCCTGATTTTTTTGAAGTGCGGAAGGGCGGATTTGAACCGCCGAATGGACTAACCAACTAGGTCCTAAGCCTAGCGCCTTTGACCAGACTTGGCTACCTCCGCATATAGGAATGACAACCTTACGGTTTTCTTCCTTATCATCCTACTTTCCCTATGGTTTGCGAGCAAACTCATTATAGGCAAAACAGTATTCTAAATAATGTTGAAAGAGAATTTAAATAAGTCTTTTCCAAAAGGAAAGGTATTTTTAATACCCAATCAATATATTAGCTATGAGATTTTCGTGGTTCTTATTATTCTTGGTAGTTTTAGCTATGTTTAGCTTGGCTACATTTGCACAATCTAGCGAGCACTATGTTCCTAATCAGATTATAGTAAAGGTAAAAGAAAATATAGATGTTAGCGAAATAGCTGAACCTGCATCAATGCAAAAAATATCAAGTATAGAACAATTGTCAAATGACGAAAACATATATGTAGTTAATATAACTGGAGATATTAAGAAAACAATAGAAGAGTATAAAAAAGATCCTCTTGTTGAATATGCAGAGCCAAACTACATAGCCCAAATAGCAGAGATAACTATTGGAAGTATTTCAAATGTTCCTAACGACCCTTTATATTCTAGCCAATATCATCACGCAAATATACAAAATAATCTTTCGTGGAATCTTACAATAGGAAATAGAAATATTATTATAGCTGTGATAGACACAGGAGTGCAATGGGATCATCCTGATTTATCTGCTAATATTTGGAATAATACAGCAGAAAACTGTACAAATGGTATAGATGATGATGGAAATGGAAAAATAGATGATTGTAGAGGATGGGATTTTGTAAATAATGACAGTAATCCTATGGATGATCATGGCCATGGAACACATGTAGCTGGATTAGCTGCAGCTGTTGGAAATAATTCTATTAATGTAACAGGTGTTTGTTGGAACTGTACTATAATGCCTATTAAGGCTGCAGATAGCAGTGGATTTTTATCCTATACAGATATATCTGATTCTTTGCATTATGCTGCAGACAATGGTGCAAAAGTAATAAGTATGTCATTTACAGGGCTTAATGCATCTTCTTTACAAGATGCAATAAAGTACGCTTATTCAAAAGGAGTTGTGCTTGTTGCTGCAGCAGGTAATTCAAATGTAAATTCAGGAAATATATATCCTGCTGCATATGATGAAGTTGTTGCAGTTGGATCTACAACAAGTTCTGATGCAAAATCTAATTTTTCTAATTATGGAAGCTGGGTAGATGTTTCATCTCCTGGGTCAAGTATACTAAGCACTTTTCCTACTAACACAACAGGAACATTATCTGGAACTTCAATGTCTACACCAATTGTTTCTGGAATAGCTGGATTAATACTAAGCAAGAATTCTTCGTTTACTCAAGAACAAGTAAAGACCTTGCTGAAAAGTACTGTTGATTCTTTGACATCTTCTGTCTATATAGGAACAGGCAGAGTAAATAGTTTTAAAGCTGTTAGTAGGAATTCAAGTTTGGTTGTGAATTTTAAAAGTGAAATATATGACAAAACACTTACTGGAAATGTAATAATTAATGGTACTGTAAATGGAACTTATTTTGTAAATTCTTCTCTATACTATGGTTCTGGCACATATCCAAGTTCTTTCATATTGATAAATACAAACACAACAAATGTTACAAATAATTCTATAACACAATGGAATACTGCTTCTCTTACTGATGGATCATATACTCTAAAATTAGAGGGAAATGATAGTTTTAACCAAAGCTTTTTTGATATAACTTTTGTGACTCTAGACAACATTCCAAAAGTTACTATATTTTCTCCTGTTAATGGAAGCACATATACTTCTGTTAATGTATCGCTAAACTATACTGTTTCTGACTCCAGTGTAGATAAATGTAGATATATTTTAGATGGAAATGAGACTATAATTTCAAGCTGTGCAAATACTACTTTAATTAATTTAACAGATGGATTACATAACCTAACATTTTATGCAAATGATACTGGAAATAAAACAAATACAACAACCATACAATTTATGACAGACACAGCTTTTCCGCAACTAACTATAACATCGCCATCAAATAATAGCTGGAGCAATTCTAAAAATGTCACTATAAATTACACTGTAAGTGATGCAAATATACAGGCTTGTAGATATAATTTTAACTTAACTAATACAAGCCTATCAAATTGTGCAAACTTTACTTTAGTAAATATAACAGACGGTTTCTATAATGTAACTGTTTATGTAAATGACAGTGCAAATAATACTAATTCATCAATATTATTTTTCAATGTTGATACGACATTTCCATTTCTTTCAGTACAAAGTCCTGTAAATAATACTTTTTATATAAATTCAAATCTCTCCTTAAACTATACTGCAAACGATACAAATCTAAATTCTTGTAAATATTCTATTAATACTACAGAAGTCTTGTTTCAAAATTGTACAACAAATTCTTCTGTAATACTAGGAGATGGATTATATAACATTACAATTTATTCTAATGATAGTGCAGGAAATACAAATTCATCAACTGCTTCAATAACAATAGATACAACTCCTCCTAATATTTCTTCTTCATTATTTCCTACAAATCTTATAGCAGGAGAAAACATCACTATAGCAATAAATGTCTCTGATTATCTTAACTTATCTAATATATCTGCTATATGGCTGAATATTTCAAATACAACTGTGAATGTGAATATTACAAACAGCACATACATGTCAACTAATGTTTTATTCAATACAACAAATTTGACAGTAGGAACGCAGAATTTGAGTGTATATGCTAATGACACTCTTAATCATATATCAAGCAAGAATAGTACATTTCAAATTTCTCTTGGAAGAAATCTTACAATAAATATTTTAGACAAAAGCGGGTTAGCTACAAATGCATCTGCATCTATACTATATTCTGGACAAACTATAGTAAAAGATAACAAGACTAATGAAAGTTCTTTATCATTTATAGTTGCGAGCGATTTATGGGATTTGAAACTACTAAACTTAAAATTTAATACAACCCTTAGAAATATCAATTTATCATCTTCAAACATCAGTGCAAATACATCTATAGATGATGTTCCTGAATCATCTGTAAGTAAAACAACTATACTTTCTACAGCTAGAACATTGGTAGAGATATTTGCATTGAATACAAGCATAAACTTTACAAACAGTACTATAGACTCATATTATAATAGTAGTGGGATAAATGACAATTATACAAGTGTCTTTGTTTGTCATCTATGGAGCATTGCTAATAGAGCATGTTCAGGAAGTTGGACAAATATTACAGCCAACTCTAGCATTGACAGAACTTTGAAAAAGTTCTCAATAAATACTACAAGTTTTTCTTCTTTTGCTCTTGTAGAAAGCAGTTATTGTGGAGATACTACATGTGACAGTTCAGAAAGCTGCTCTAGTTGCTCTACAGACTGTGGGCCATGTGCTACAACATCTTCAAGCTCATCAAGTGGTGGGGGAGGTGGTGGCGGTGGGGGAGGATCTACAAGCGTATCCAATAAAACATCTTATTTCATTGATAAAATAACATCAGGAGTTGTTTCAAAAATAAAAAATAGCATCAACAACAGTGGACTGAATAGCATAGAAATAACTACAAATACAAATGTGCTATCTGTGGATATTGGCTTGGAAAAATTGAATACAGATCCTGTATCGTCTGTTCCTGAAGGAAGCGTTTATAGATATTTATCAGTAACACATAGTATAGCTGAATCTAAATTTATCAGTGTAAGATTTAATTTTTCTCTGGAAAAAAGTTGGATAGAGTTAAATAATATAGATACTTCAAAAATATATTTACAAAGATATGAGACAGATCATTGGACAAAGTACGCTGCAACACAAACAAGCGACAACAACACATATATAACATACCAAGCAGATGTTCCTGGATTATCTAACTTTGCTATTTCTGGTGATCAAAAACAAGTTCAGACAGTACAACAACAGATAGAATGTACTGAAGGTAAGAGATGTTATAATTCAGA
Organism: Candidatus Aenigmatarchaeota archaeon; assembly: GCA_016213555.1. Taxonomy (GTDB): domain Archaea; phylum Aenigmatarchaeota; class Aenigmatarchaeia; order GW2011-AR5; family JACRAC01; genus JACRAC01. The sequence goes on from JACRAC010000049.1 coordinate 5,391, forward strand.
AATACAGTCATGTTTTGATAATAAATGGGCTGTTGAAAAAGAATGTCAATATGGATGTGAAGAAACTTCATATAATGGAACAACTTATTATGGATGCAAAGCAAAGCCTATTGTTGGAGGTATAGCAGAAAATATTGCACAAAACTGTATTGAAGGAGAAATTAGATGCAATCTAAATCATACAGAGATATGTAAAAACAATCAATGGACTATTGGAGAAACATGTGAAAGAGGATGTAATGGTAATAAGTGTGCCAGCCTGCAAAAAGATATTGACATGAACTACATAACAATAGGACTAGCAATTCTTATAGCAACAATACTTGCATTTGTCTACTACAAAACAAGAAAACACGGTAATAAACAACATCATAAAATAGATCATATAAAACATAAGTTAGAACACAACAAAATACATGATTATTTACAAGATGATAAACAAAAAACTAAGAAGAAGAAGTCTTAGATAGATGGGAAGAACTGGTTTATAACTATGTTCTTAACAAGCTGAAGTTTTTCTCTCCAAGTTTTATTTTTCTTTTGTTCAGACATAATTTGTATTTGTCTAAAAGCCTATTAAAATAAGTTTTTATAGCTACATTGCGAATTCTTAGAAACAAGCTCCTGTAGTCTAGAGGTTTTTTGTTTAATATCAAAAGATCGGAAATCCCGGTTAATAATAAGTCGATAGGATCTCGGCCTCTCACGCCGATGACGCGGGTTCAAATCCCGCCGGGAGCATTCTAGAAATATTAATTTCTAATAGCATGTTTTGCTATATAATCTTTTAGTTTATCAACAGATGGATCCATTATCTCAAATCTTTGCTCTTTTTTCTCAATATTTCTGAATTTTTTTGGTCTTTGTGGTACAAATCCTAAAGCATCTCTTATAGTTTCTTCAAATTTCACTGGCTTTGCAGTTGATAAACATATCAAGGGAACATCTGAATCCCTATATTCTAAACCTACTTTTATTCCATCTGCTGTATGCGGATCTACAATAATTCCTGTTTCTTTATAAACTTCTTTTATTGTAGCTATTCTATCTGAATGGAATGAAGTTCCTGAAACAATTCCACTATTATTCATATCTTCAAAATATTGCGTATCTGATAAATCCAAGAATCCCTGTTGTTTAAGCTGCTCCATCCAACCTGAAAGCAAAAACGGATTGCGTCCAGATGGCTGTGTGTAAAAAGTCCTATAATTAGTGTGTAAAAACTAATAACGGATTCTTGTAGCAATAAGCATTTCTACAGTGAAACACGCAAATCTTGATGTAATTTGTGTGTAAAAAGTATTCATGGAAAAATATTCTAGGAA
>JACRAC010000051.1 GCA_016213555.1 Candidatus Aenigmatarchaeota archaeon
AGAGAGTTTTCAAAGGATTTGATTTTATAGATGATAGATGGGGTAAAAATCCTTCTCCTTATAACAAGGATTTTAAAATTTCTGAAGAAATTATGATGAAACTAAAGGAAGAAATTAGAAAGCGGTTGTAATGAGACTTATAATTGTTAGACATGGAGAGACTGAAGAGAATGTAAAGAAGATTACACAAGGTCAATTGCCTGGAACTATCTCTGAACTAGGAAAAGAGCAGATAAGAAAACTGGCAAATAGGCTGAAAAACGAGAAATTTAGTATAGTTTATTCAAGCGATTTGAAAAGATGTGTAGACACTCTTGATGAAATAATAAAATTTCATCCAAACATTCCTATAAAATATACAGACCTTTTAAGGGAAAAGTTTGCAGGGCCTTTTCAAGGAAAGGCAAATGGCGAATATTGGAAACAGATAAAGAATGATCCCCATAAGGCTAAAGAGCTTGGATTTGAAACATATGAGCATGTATACCAAAGAATGAAAATATTTTTACATGAAATTCTTAAGAAACATTCTAAAGAAACAATACTTGTAGTTGCACATGGTGCTACAAATAGAATGTTGTTAGCATTAATAATGAATATGAATTCTAAAGAAGGATTAGATAAAATAAAGCCTTCACATAACACTAGTGTAAATATTATTGATCTAGAAGAAAATGGAAATCATAAAATTCATTTAATAAATTGTATTAAACATTTAGATTAGTTTATATGAGGGACATGTTCTAGCACTTTAGTAAGAGCTATCTTGAACCAAGGTGTATAATTTTCTGGATGTTTTTTTACATCATCTTTTAACCAAGATATATCAACGTATCTGTACTCATCTACTTCTTCTCTATTTGTACTTAATATTCCATCGTATATTCCAACATAGACGTGATCGAATTCGTGCTCTGAAAGCCCATTATTCCAATCTGCCTGATAGATAAAACTAAATATCTCTTTCATAGAGCAATCAAATCCCATTTCCTGATGTAATTTTCTATGAATAGCATGATCTAAATTTTCTCCTTTTAAAGGATGACTACAACAAGCATTTGTCCAGAGTCCTCCAAAATGATGCTTTTTTACTGAACGTTTTTGAAGAAGCATTTCTCCTCTAGAATTAAATATAAATATAGAAAATGCTCTATGAAGAGTTCCTCCATTTTTATGAGCCTCTATCTTTTCCATATATCCAATTTCTTTGTCGTTCTTATCTACAAGTATTATCATTTCTAACATAAGCTCACTTACTACATAATTTGAAGTATTCTTTTAAAACCTTCAAGGACCAACTTGAAAAACGCTTTGGATGTTGTTTTATTTCTTTCTTCAATTTTTTTATAGAAACCCACATTACTTCAGAAATTTCATTTTTATCAAATTTTATAATTTGTTTTGAATTTATTCTTGATATAAATATTTCATCGTATTCTGTTTCTCTTTTCGAAGAAATCTTAAGCTTATCTATTTTCTTTACTTTAGCTTTTATTCCTAGTTCCTCTTTAAGACCTCTGATAGCTGCTTTTTCATAAGACTCTCCTAGAAGATTATGCTCTCCTATTACTGCTAATTTTCCTGGATTTGTATCTTTTTTCATACTTCTTTTTTCTAGGAGCAACTGACCTAACTCATTTTCTATTATCACAAAAATTCCTCTATGGATTATTTTTGGATTATTGTGACAGACAGAACGAAGCTCTTTTCCTATAATGTTATCGTTTTCATCAACAACATCAAAATATTCTTTCATATATCTATTCTAGAATTTGAGCTTTTATTACTTCTAGAGAAGCTTTCTCTAGGATTACTCCTTGATTACTTATAGAAATATTCAAAGGTTCTATTTGTTTTATTACACAATCTAACCAGTATGATTCTACTTTATGTTTATCATGTTTACTTAATGAGATAGCTGCTATGTTGTCTCCTCCACCTGCACCTGGAAGCTTTGATGTAAAAGCTCCATGTTTCATCGTCTGTTCTATTACTTGACTTACTTCATTTGTTTCTATCTGTGCTCCTGTTAATTCTCCTAAATGTTTTGTTAGTATTCTTCCTTTTTCAAAAGCTTTTTTGAAATTATGTATTTCCTGAGAAGGATCTTTCAATATTTTTTCATATGACTCTGGAAAATCCTTATAAAGATTATTTATTTCTTTTAACCATCTAATTGCTTCTTTATTTGCTTCATTTATTTCATTCATCAATATCTTGTAAGCTTCTGGGCTTCCTTTTTTCCATTCATTTATTTTCTTAACCATTTCGCTTGTAGATGCAGATTCTCCTATAAAATTTCCTACTGAAACTAAAAACCCATATGGAAGTGGCATATTTTCTGTAGTATAATCCCATTGTTTTTCTATAGCAGTTGAAATTTCTTCTATAGAAGAATTCTCATTAATATGATTTATCATTTCTGGACTGTATCTTGAATAAGCATTTCCTCCAAAGCATGCTGCAGCAATATCAAATCCAGATCCTATTTTTCCTTGTGCTCTGTAATGTATGAATTGAGACATCTTATGAATAAGCTCTCTGTTCTCGTCTATTTTCAATCCATGTAGTTCAAAGATAGCTGCAACAGTAGCTGTAGTAACAGCTGCACTACCACCTAAGCCAGTTTTAGTATCTCCTATACCAAATGCTGGATCGCTAAAAGTTTCTATAGAAATTCCTGAAGTATTGTAGTCTTTATGCTTCAAATATCTAAAGCAAATATCTAAAGCTGTTCTTACAAATAAAGATCCTTTTTTCTCGTTTTCATTAAGCTCTTTATCTAATTTTAAAGAAGTATCAAAATTTCCAGTTAAATTTATTTCAAACTGAGGAATTTTTATATGAACTTTATCTGACTTTTCTGCCTTAACATATACTCTCTTATCTACGCCGGTAACAAAGCTGATGTTGCCTTTATCAAGAACAGAATATCCTCCTATCCACAATATCTTTCCTGGAGCTGATGTTACTACCATAGTTTTAACTGTCCTAGAAGCTTTATAAAGATTTCTCTTGTAAGTAGTTACATCGTGATTATATGGGTAAATTATACGTTGTAAACTTTGATATGGATCAAGTTTGTTATAAAGGTATTTCTACAAGTCACGTTGCTGATAGAAGCATTGCTGATGCAACACATCATTTAAGAGAGCTAGTTGAAAATAGAAGATGGTTTGCTTACGACGATTTCAAAAGATGGAATGATGACTACAATAAAGGTCAGGAGTTATCTTATCAACAAGATACTCCTGTAGTTTCTGTTCCTATTCTAGCTAGATGTTTAACAGATTTTTTATATAAAATGAAAAAGGATGGATTTGATGAGTCTGTTATAACAAAAGAACAGACAATTCAAGGAAAACAAATGATATTAGGAGGTATATCAATGGGAGAAATAAGATCTATTGCATATGAAGTTCCTTGGACAGAGGGCTTGTTAGATGCAGTTAATTTGTTTAGACATCACGGACTAAAATTATATGGATCAAGTGATGGTTTGGGTCCTTTCGTATGCCATCAGATGCAAAAGCTTGGATTTGATGATAAAGGATATGTTCCAGCATTGATAGATATTGATGGAGATAGGAGATGGTTCCAGGAACATATGTTAGGTATTGGTGATGCAACATTAACAGGAGACGTTGGAAAATATAATAAAGCTCAAGAATTTTTTAGAAAAATGGAAGAACAGGGAATTCCGCTAGATAGAGTTGCAGCAATAGATGATTCTGGTGCAAATGTTGAATCATTATTATTACCTATTCAACAAGCTGGCGGGTTAGCTGTTGGTTATAATCCTACAGATGCCCACAGACCAACATTTGAAAAAAATTCTACACCTATTCTGAGAGGAACTGATCTTAGAACATTTTCTGAAGTTGTTTTAGATAGAGGTACACTAGTACGTAATTGTGAATAACATGTCAGCTCAATACAAATTTCTATACAAGCTTGAGAATGATGCAAAACCTGGAGAACTTGGAGGAATGCCGTTTGTTTTAGGATCTGCATTGAGATTTCCTGTTTCTGCATATCCTGCATGGGGAATAAATGGAGATGCTGGTGTTAGAGAAACTTTAGAAGAAACTGATATAAGAACTGTATATGATTCTAACTCTGGGTTGTTTGTTCCTGGAGTTGATTTTTATCTTGATTTGAGCAAAATAGGTATTCCAAATATTGATGGTTTTATTTATGAAGACGGAAAAATGGATTTAGTTTATAGTGATAGCGATAAAAAATATGGAATAAGATCTGTTATTCTAAAACCTGTAGATCCTAGACAAGAACCAAGGACAACTGAAAGTGATGCTAAAGACCCTAGATATGAACCTTTAGAAAGAATAATAGATCCTGAATTTGTTTCACAATTTACTCCTGCTTGTCAAGTTGGATTGTATTTAATTAGAAGATTTGAAAGATTATAGTTGATTTTATGATTAAAGTTTCAGCACCTGGAAAAGTTCATTTAATTGGAGAACATGCTGTTGTTTATAATCATCCTGCTATAATCGCAGCTGTTGGGAAGAGAGTATATGCTGAGGCTGAGAAAGCTTCAAATGTTATTTTGACAGATATAAGATTTAAAAAGAATTTTATTTTTACTATACATGAAGTTGAAGAAGCTAGGAAAAAATCACAAGAAATATGGAATATATGCAAAGAAAAAGGAAGCTTTTCTGAATTGTTAAAATGGGTAAAAGAAGGAGAGTATGAAAATTACTGGAAAGCTACTTTAGGAACAATTCTTCATATGGTTGGTGCTGATTCTGGTATTGCTATTCATATTACAAAATGTGATATTCCTACTGGATCTGGATTAGGTAGTTCTGCTGCACAAGTTGTGGCTATTTCAAAAGCAGCAAGCGAACTTTATGGATCTGATTCTAGTTTTGAGAAAGTAAATGAAATGGCATTTGAATGTGAAAAGTTTGCTCACGGAACTCCAAGCGGAGGAGACAATACAGCTTGTTGTTATGGTGGGTTAGTTTGGTTTCAAAAATCCCAGCCTAAAAATATTGTTATTCCTTTAGGAGATGAAATATCTCATAAGTTAGAGAACTTTGTTCTTGTTTATACAAAACAGCCTGAGAAAACAACAGGCGAGCTTGTTCAAATGGTTAGGGAAATTCCAGAAGATGAAAGAAACCCAAAAATGGAGGAGCTTGGAAAATTAACCTATACAATGAAAGATGTTTTGAAGCACAAAGATCATAAAAAAATGAAAGATATCATAAATAGAACAAATGCAATTCTTTCTTCACTAGGATTAGCAATTCCTGAAACAGATCATATTTATCAAGAAGTAAAGAATTTAGGGGGTGCTGCTAAAATGTGTGGTGCGTGCTATGGAGGTGTTATGCTTTGTTGGCATGAGAGTCCACAAGAAATAGTTGATGCAATTAAGAAAATAGGGTTTCAACCTTTCGAAGCTGATTTAGCTGTTGAAGGAGTTAGAATAGAAAAACCATTCTAAGTGATTTTATGACAATATCTGTAACGGAAATAGAAAAGAAAGATATGTGTGTAATCTTGATCTAGAAAGAATAGCAAGATCTGTCGGAGGAACCTACAAAAGAGCTTTTTCTGATCTTTATGGTGATATAATAGAATATATAGAATTTAGAAATAAACAAAATGATATAACAGCAAAGTACGTTCGTCTTGCTAATGGATATGAATCTATATGGAGCTACGGCCAGGACTTAAATGAATCAGCAGTCAATAGAGAAATCTCACTGAATAAAATTAGATGTTTAAGAATGAATTAGTACATTCATAAGCCTTTTACTTCGCAGAGTTTTTTGAAAACTCTTTCAAACGCTGGAGAAAACTTTCTTACGTATAAACGAATTTCTCTCTTTAACTTTCCTATTTTTACAAACTCTATTTTTTCTATTTCATTATCATCCACTTTAAAAGGGCCGTTATGATTTGTCAGAAAAATCATTATGTTTTGCATATGTTCATCTTCATAACTTCTCACAAGACCTATTTTTTCTAATTTAGCATTTATACTAAGCTCTTCTTTCAATTCTCTATGAGCTGTTTCCTCATAATCATCTCCAGAAGTAACATGTCCTGCTGCTGGTGACGTCCAATAACCAGGATATGTGCTCATGTTCATACTTCTTTTCTGTATCAATAGATCTCCTTCAGAATTTATTATAAGAATGTGAACTATTCTATGTATTAGTTTTTTTTGATGAGCTTCTTTTTTAGTAGTTTTGCCTATAACATTATCGTTTTCATCTACGGTGTCTACATATTCTGTCATTATAATTCCTCTATGTGTTTTTTAATTTCTGATATTATCTTATCGTTATTTTTATTGGATTTTTCAGCAAGTTGGTTGAAATATTCTAGATAATATGGTACTTCTTTGTTGCTTAGCACTAAGCATGCTCTTTCTCCATTTGGGTAAATAAGAAGCAAAGCTGTTTCATGATCACCTATTATGAAACTAAAAGGAGCTGTATACTCAATTGTACTAAAGTCTACTCTAGAATCTTTTGATAAAACTAACCAAGCATTTAGATCATCTAAGGATTGCTCTTTATTTAGTTTAGCTGTTTTTACTAATTCTTCCTTCGTAAGAGGCAGAGAAAATATATATCTAATTTTTATATCATCTCTATTTTGAATTGTATCTTTGAAAGCATCATAAAATTCAAATTGCCAAGGCTTTGTGCGTTGAGATGAAAGAAAAGCTGTTGGAGTTTTTGCTAGACAGATAAAAGTTTTAGATGTTTTTAACAGTCTTGTAGCTTCATTATAATATGCTTCTGATCCTCTAATGAATTTAATCATAAGAAATATTTATTGAGAATAAATTAAAACAGATGTTTATCAACTAATTTTGCTCCATCTCCTGGTGTACATAAAATTGTTCTTACAACACCATCTAATTCATTTAATCTTTTACTAACTTCTTTCTCATCTTTTGTAAGACACATTACTTTGACATTAGGCCCTGCATCCATTGTAAAATAAGCATGAATTCCATCTTCTCTCATCTGCCTTACTGAATGTATTATTTCCATGCTTGCTGGAATCCAATACATTATTGGTGGTTTTGTAGCTATCATTGTTGCATGCATTTTCAAAGCACTGTATTCTGCTGTTTCTGCAACTTTTAGAAAATCTTTTTGTTTTATGCCAGTTCTAACGGCATCTAAATCAGATTCAACTGTTTTAAGCCATCCTTCATAATAAGGGCAGTTTGCAACTGTTTGTGCCATTCCCCCTCTACTACTAACAGGCTTTTTCTTTACTTCAACTATAGTTGTAATCATTCTAAAATCTGGCCAATAGTTTTTGTCTACTATTTCTTCTGCATAGCTATCTGAACCGTCTTGTTTTTCTCCTTTATGCCATTCAACAAATCCACCAAATATAGATCTGCATGCAGAGCCAGAACCTTGTCTTGTTATTATTGAGAGTTCTTTAGAAGATACGTTTAATCCAGCTGCTTTTGCTGCAGCCATTGTTAAAGCTGAAAATCCACTTGCAGATGAAGCCAATCCAGCTGCAACTGGAAAATTACTTTCAGAGATCACTTTTGCTTTTAGATTAATTCCAGCTATTTTACATATTCTATCTATATGACCATGAATATCTTTTTCATCTTTTTTGAATTCTTCGTCATTTATAATGACGGTGTGTTCTTTGTACTTATCAGAAAATTCAACTGTTGTAGTAGTTGTCATGCCATTGCATGTCATTGATATGCTTCCATTTTGCGGTAAAATTGGGTCAGTACTACGCTTTCCCCAATATTTTACCAGAGCTATATTAGCATTTGCTGTTGCTGTTGCTTTCATATTTAATTTAACTTGAGAAGTCTTTTTAAACTATTGTCTTTCAATAATCCACTCTGTTCTATCATCACCAAGCCAGGGGCTTTTCATAAGGGTTGTTTTCCACTCTCCTGGCAAGAAATATCTTATTTTTGTTGCTAAGTAACCATGTGTAGAAATTTTCTCATATTCTTCTTGAGTAATTTCTTCTCTGAGAGGAATAAAAGGATCTATTATCCAATATGAAAAGTTTCTTTCATTAGTTACATGTCCTCCTGCTTCTAATCCTAAAAATCTATCTCTTTCTACAACATATTTTAGAAATCCTTCTACTCCTGAATTTCTTGGAGCTCCTTGAATTTCATAACCTGCTAAAAGGCCTTTATCCATTTTTCTTTGCCACTCTTCAATTCCTTCTTGTCCTCTTTTTAACATTTCTAAAGTTGCTTCTCTCATCCAGAAAAACATTCCAGCTCTTGCTATCTGAAGTTCTTTATTCATAAAATCACAGATGTTTCACATTATCTGCATAGTTTTTCCAGCTTTTGGTTATCAGATCTTTGTCTTTTTCTGTTAGCTGTCTGATAATCTTTCCAGGAACCCCTGCTACTAAGCTTCCTGCTGGAATCTTTTCATTTTCTTTAACTACACAACCGGCAGCTATTATGCACCATTCTCCTATTTCTGCACCGCTTAGTATGGTTGCATTCATTCCTATCAGAACATTGTTTGCTACAACACATCCATGTACAACTGCTCCATGTCCTATTGTTACATTTTTGCCTATTTTTGTCTTATCATGAATTACGCAGCAGTCTTGAATATTAGAATTGTCTCCTATCTCTATAGATCCTTCGTCTGCCCTAACAGATGCCATTGGGCAAATGGTTACATTGTTGCCTATTTTTGCTTCTGGATCAACAAACGCGTGCTTGCTTATTCTATTCATAATTGAACTAAGACCAAAAAGGCTTAAATTTTAATTAATAGAGTTTTTCCAAGTGGTCAAAAAGACCACCAAAGAATAGTATAAAAAGCTTTTGGTTTATTATAGATTAGAGGTAACAAGCAATGGTTGATATTAAAATAGAAGATATAAAGCCTACTGATGAGGTTCCTAAGGAAACTATCATAATCAGGCAACCTAGAGCTAGAAGAAGAGCTAGACCTAAGAGAAAAACTGTTATAATTAAACAAAGAACAGTTTATAGAAACAGATCTAAAAAAAGAGCAAAAGTGGTTAGAAAAATAAATGTTAATGTGAACGAACAGAAGAGAACTATAGATGAAATGCTAAAACTAGTAAAAGCTAATCAAGTTCTTGTAGATGAAATGATAAGAATCAATTCTGGAGTTATGGAAAATGTAATAAAACTTTCTTCATCTGTTGCTGTTTTAACAGACAATATGAATAATTTTTTAACAAAGGAAAAGAGAGAGGAAATGCCATCTTTAGCTATAGAAGTTTCTAATGATTTAGATGAAAAAATAAGAATATTGGAAATGAAGTTAAATAATATAGTAAATTCTGTTTCCAGATCAAGATGATTTATTTATTGGGAAAAATATTTTTTACCAAATATTCTTAATTTAGCTTTATATATATTGTATATATTTTCTATTTATGAGAAGGTGGATTTCCTTTCAGCTTTATGTTAGAGATGATTTTTATGAGTGATGTCTTAGAAGAATACAAGAAACTCCAAGTAAAATTTAATCTTCCTGAGATGCAAGAACTGAAAACTATGTTTCAGTTCAATGAAAATGTTTCTGATATAGAAGAAGTTAGAAACGAAATGACTAACAAGATTTTTGAATTTATGGAAAGAGTTGTTGAACCTTTAGTTTGGTGCAATAACCAATGCCATATGATTGAAAAAAGTATGCTTACTGAAGAAGAATCTAAAGATTTGTTTTCTACTTATAAAAAAACACAAGCTCTGAAGTGGAGAAATAATCTGCTTTTAATAAAACCTGATAACAAGGAGAGCGCAAAATTGATAAAAGATCTGTGGGATTTTTGGACTAGTTTTGAACCTAATATGTCAAAGATATGTATGAAATTCTCAGACGGATGGTCTGATCTAAAGTTCAAGAATGAACAAGTTAATTACCATGGATAGATTATTTTCTATTATTCTATAGAGAAATACTATGTAAAATTCTAATTCTTATAAAACTATTGAATGGGCCGGATGAGTTTCGAACTCACGACCTTCAGTTAGCCTAGGTAGATAATTGGATCAAATAAAATATTAATCCAACTGCCATATAAGACCTGCACATGTACGGCGAAACAAAGAGATTCGTTTTATGAATCGTTTCTTCTCACAGTACGAATTGATGCTCTACCAACTGAGCTACCGGCCCTTAAAGGATTTCTACAATCCTTTCATTGATTTATTGTGAAATAACACATTTCACAACCTAGCAAACAACAAATTATTTTATTTATTGCTTGTTGTATTGCTATAGAGAATCAATTGTTTTAAACCTTTAATTGTTATACGACATCGGATATGATGCCACATAATTAACAAAAAATGGGGGAACTTTATGTTCCCTCCAAACAATCTTTGTTTGGCGACAAAGAAATTGGAGGTGTTCCCCTATGAAATATGACAACGAATTTGTTAAAAGG
>JACRAC010000050.1 GCA_016213555.1 Candidatus Aenigmatarchaeota archaeon
CTGTAAGATCAATAAATGACATTGCAAAAGAAAATGAATCTTATTGGCAATGGATAGGATATAATTTTTCTGTTCTAGGAAGAGCCAAGCACGAATACGGAGTTATTCCTAAGTGGATGAACTAGTTTTTACACACAGCCAGTTCTAAGATAAACTATATATACTGAAATAACAAAAGCATAGTAATAGTGAGTACAATGACAGACTTTAAAAAAATAGATGAATATGTAAAAAAGAATGACATTCTTCCAAGAGATTGTGAATACCACACATGGCGAACTGCTCTTAATAAAGCAGCAAACCCTGTCGGTAAAATGAGAATTCTAGTTCCTAAATCAGACAAAATAGCTCGTGTTGAGTATATATGTCCTGAATGTAAAAAATACGGATATTTAGAATCCCCATGGAAAAGGCCTTTCTCATATAATTGTGAACATTGCAAATTCCTAATAAGAGTTCCTAAAATGAAAGAGCAATTCAAGAAAGAGATGAAAAAAGCAAATGCAGCAAAAAAGTAAAGAAGATAATTATATATGGAGCGTGTTCTTTCTTACTTTATGTTTATACCTCTCTTTCAGCTTAACAACTATTCTTGAGGATTCAGCTAAATCATCAGTAAGTATTCGCATAGCAATTATATCTTCTGGAAGCTTTGGTAATCTTGCAGGAGATTTAATATCATCTGTCTGGGACAAAAGCCTTTCATATAATTCTCTCTTTCTAGTAAGCATTTTCTTGTAAAGATCATGGGGCAGCTCTTCTTCATTCTCTATATGAAAATCTTTTGTGGTTACCTGAACTTCTATAGGAATTTCTACAGGAACTCCATTGAAACTATACGGAACATACAACCAAAGCGAATATACTTTATAGGTTCCAACTCTTGGTAAACTTCTTCGCAGATAATCATCTACAGTAGATTCTCCAAAAAGATAGTCTAACAAAGCTCTTGTATATTTTCTTTCCATCTTTTCCAATAATTGCTCTTGTCCTTTGATCCTAGCAAGGCATCTAACATCATCTATATAATCTATAATAGTAGCCTTTGGAACAGTATTGAACCCACAGTCAGTACATTCATGGGGCTGTAATCTGTCCTCTGTATGTAACTCTATAGTGTTGATAAACCCTTCTCCTACAAATGTTTGAAGCCTTGAGATAGTATTGCATTGAGTACATTCATTTATCTGCTGATGGTATGTTTCTACACCCATTCCTAACAAAGGAGAAAATATATTGTCTATTGCATAAGTAGCACCATGATACATAGCAGAAAGTTTTTTGTGGTTTACTTTCAAATAATTTCGAAAATGATCGTCAGATTTGAAACCATAACTTCTAAGCATATCATCTAAGCCATTTTTAAAAATAATGGCTTTCTTTTGAATATCATCTGGAATTGTCATAGAGTTTAAATGATAAAAAACCGATTTAAAACAATCAACAAACTTCTACAGAATCAAATTTTACAAAGTATTTATTTGAGGTTAAGAATTTCAGTCCTTTTTCTTTAGCAACAACATATCCAATTGAATCAGAAAAAGAAGTTTTATTTTCTACTTTGAATAATGTAGCATCCATGATAAAAGACTTGTCAATAGGAATAATTCTATCAAAAAATATATTAAATACATCTTTTGCCTTTTCTTCACCAAATTCCTTCAGCACAAGAATACATACTTCTTGCATAGAAACATCTGTAACAAAAAGGTCTTCTCCTGCAAAGTGTTCATATTTCTTACTTCCCTTCAATATCTCAATTATCGCATCTGTTCCTAACAAATAAGCCATTTTACCACAATAGTACTATGAAACAAGGGTTGCTTCATGTTATTGACTAACTTCTACCCACTCTTTCTTGCTACTGTCAGTTTTCCAGTCTTTTAGCATTCCAAAACTATCTCTTACATTATTTTTCTTTCTTATTTCAATAATTATTTCATCCCCTTCTTTTAGATTCTGCTTTCTAACAATATCGCTTGGAATTATCACACCAATAGAACTCCCCCAGTGTCTTAATTTTACATTTGTTTGCATAATAATTCACCAATTTTATAAAATATCAACATTACTTCTACAATCAATTAGATTATATATTATATATAACTATTGTTATACTTAAATGAGTATTTAAGCATTTTATTCATTCATCAGTAGCAAAATCTTTATATATAGCTGGCGGTATATAGGTGTTATACTACTCATGAATAACTACAAGTAAGTAATTACTTGTATTGGTTCTAGAGCAGTGTGTGTGGTGTATTTTAAAAATTAGATTTTTGAAAAACAACATCATATAAGTGATTGTGTGGATTTCCAGATTTTCTTTTGCAAATCTGGATTTCTGCAAATAATATTTTTGCTGAAAGGCAATAAAGGAGAAGTAGACTGTAGAGGAGGATTATTCCTCTTCTTAGAAAGGTGTCGATTATGAACAAATCAATTATAGCAATTTTAATGATAGCAGCTTTTGCTCTAGGATATTTAGCAGCAAATCCTTCTGTATTATCAGCTCCAACAGAAGTTATTGCAGCTAACTTAGACGGAAAGGCTATTGAAAGAATATCTCCTCAAGATCATATTAAAGAAAACCAGATTTTAGTTACATCAGATAAAATAACTTTAAACATAAAAGACGCTTCATGGTCTACATTTACAGATACAAATTCAATGGATCCAGTTTTAGACCAAGGCTCTAATGGAATAGAAGTTGCCCCAGCTTCAATAAATGATGTCAAAGTTGGTGACATAATATCATACAGATCAAAATACGGATTGATAATTCATAGAGTAGTAAAAACAGGTTTCGATGAACAGGATTGGTATGCTCTTGTTAAAGGAGATAACAACCCTGTTAACGATCCTGACAAAGTAAGATTTGACCAAATACACGGTGTTTTGGTTGCAATAATATACTAAACGGTGGTTAAAATGACAAGAGGAGAAACAATAGGAGGATATCCAAGAAGGCTAGTACATCCAGATGAATGTAAAGGATACATAGAAAAGGCAATAGCAATAGACGGTTATGGAAGAGCTGGAATAGATACACCAGACATTGTAGATGCAAATGAAAGGCTAAAGCTAGATCTTAGACGTCAGTCTTTAAGCATGGGAATGGTTTAATTTTATTTCCAAATTATAGTTATCAAAATTAAGGTGTTAAATATGATGGGAATAGCAGAAAGATTTAATTCAGATAAAAAATCAGCACAAATAGACAAGACTATAAACAAACATACAAGATCAAATTGGGATGTGGAGGAAAAAGTACAATTAGAAAATAAAGGTGAATAATATGGATCAAATTACAGTTGCACAAATAATTGAAGAGTACTCTAATGGAAGGAGAGACTTTTCAAACATCATGTGTAAGAATGGAAACTTTGACAATTTATCTTTAGAAGAAGCTGATTTTAGCGATTCGGATTTAGATTTGTCTTCATTCAAGCATGCAAAGCTAAACAAATGTAGTTTTGCTAGAACAAAAATACAATGGACAGATTTTACAGAAGCTAAATTAATAGAAGTCGACATGACAAAGGCAGATGCAAAATATTCATTATTCAACGAAGCTGACTTGAAAGATGCAATATTGACTGCAGCTGATTTTCAATATTGTATATTCTTCAATGTAGTGCAGAACTTCAAAGATTTTAGCGGAACAAACTTTGCTACAACAGCATTTCATCCAAGTGATTTGAATAAGGAAACAATGATCCATGTAAAATCGCAGTTAATGGGAATGAGTAGCAACATAGCATTTGACGCATTCCTTACAATAAAAGGCAATGTAGAAGAAAACGAAAAAATAGAAAGAGTTTCAGGAGAATCTATAAACATAGGAGGGTATGGAACAACAGGAACATCTGTAGGATACGGAACTTCACTAGGGTCTTCATCAGGTTATGGTAATTCAATTGTAATATCTGGAAGCGCATACTCAAATGCTACAGCAAGTGGATCTAAAACAGGTTATAGTAAATAATAGAAAAATAAATTTTATGAAACGTGTTAAAAATGAAATATTATTTAAGATGGAAAAAAGAAAGAATTACCAACAGACAAATTGAAAACTATCTACATGCATTTAGAAACGATGTTAAAGGTGTTGGACGTAACCAGTACAAAGAAGAAAATAAAGTAGGACAAGAATATGAAACAGCGTGAATATTATGAATAATTTAGAAAAAAGATTTGAATCAATTGAGAGAAAGAAAGGAAGCAATCCAGATGCAGTATCTATAAACAAAGCGTTCAAGTGGTCTGCAAACTTCTGGGATATAGAAGAAAAGATAAAGATTGAAAATAAAGGTGAATAATAATGAACAGAAGAGAAATGCTTTTAAGATTCTTAAGACAAAGGGATGCAGGAGAAGATCAAGATAGCTCTAGGCAATACCTTGGTCCAAAAACAAATGTTAATGAATATTCAAGTCCTAATGGTCATGTCAATGGCAATTTAGTAGATATAAGAGATTATGTTTCTACAAATGGAAAAGTTTCTGATATGAAGACAGATTACGAGACATTACCTACAATGTCTGCTCAACCAAGTACTTCTGGAGGAATTAGTAGAAGAGAAGCAATTCCAGCAATGGGAATGCTTGGAGTTCTTGGATGGATGTCATATAAAGGATATATTCAAAATAATAATTCTAATAGATCTAGAAAGCCGACAACAGGATATAGTAAAGGTGTATATCATGTAGTCTTTCCAGACTATTCACCAGAAACAATAGCTAGAAAAAAGATACAAGCGCAAAAGACAATAGCACTGGCTCAAAACCCTTTGGAAAAAATGAAGGTAGTTGCAACAAAGCACAAGAAAGCTATAGATTCTGGATTAAAGACACATGGTGCAGATCCTAGATATTTGGAAGCATTAACATTTCTAGCATATGATCAAATGTCTGATCCAGATGCTGAAATAGAAAACATCGCTGCTCAATTAGGAGAATCTAGAAGAGTTTTTGGAAGAAATACAACATTTGATATACTTGCTTATCGTGCAGGAACTGAAAGTGTATTAGAACTTGTAGATAATTATCTTTTAGGACATTCTTCAGCAGACAAAGCAAGAAGTTATTTGACTTATGAAAAAGTTAGATTTACAAGCTCTCCATTTTCAGATCATAGTGACGTATACAAAATGCTTCATAATGCAAAAATATTTGAAGAAGGAGCAATGGATTATCCTTGGAAAGTTATAGCAGTAAAAGAGCTTTTTGATGAACTGCATAGAGATGAAAAGGCAGTTGAAAAGCTTGTAAAAGACCTGAAAGACCCTGCAAAACCATCTGGGCCAGTTGTAGAGTTTGCAAGAAAATATTCATCAAGTCCATTAGCAAAAAGTTTCATAAAGAATTGGATTATTAACTTAGATGAACCTGAACCAGAACATTCAGATATTTTGGCATTACCAAATTATCCAAATAAATTCAGCTTTAAAACAGAGAATGTAATACAATTGCCAGTTGAAGATATAGGAATGGTTATGGCTGTAGCATCTTTGACAAGATTTGAATCGCACACATCTCCATTAAATGTAAGCACAGATGGTGGAGAAATAATAATTGAATCTCATAACTGTCCTGATCAAATGAAAGGACTAGAATATGTATTAGACAGATTTACTGATATGAATTATATAAAATATACTAGAGAAGGAGATTCGTTCAAAGTAAGCAGAACAGGAGATGATGAATCTAAAGCTTATTTCAAAAGAATTTTTAGATTATCAAGAACAGGATAAGGCGATAAAATGTTATACAACGCAGTTTTTTGGGATCTTGACGGAACACTTTACAATAATCATGGGAAAATTCCAGCAAATGAGAAAAATGTTTTATCTTTATGGGAACCTTTGTCAACAGTTCCAACAGATCTTAAGTATTGGGTTCCATATCCAGGATTAGCTGATTTGATGAGTCAAATTCCAAAAGATAGACAGGGAATAATTTCAAACGGATATGATCAATTACAAAGAGATAAACTGCGTTTACTAGGACTAGATACGTACATAAATCCAGATTTAATATTTACATCTTATGGAGAAGCGCAAAAAGCTCTTGGATTAAGTGGACACCCATTAACAGATCATTCAGATGAAATTTCTGACATGACAAGAAAAACACAAAAACCTGAACCTTATATGTTTGAACAAGCGTTAAGAGCGACAGGATTTTCTGCGAAAGAGTGTATAATGATAGGAGACGATTGGCATGATATTCTAGGAGCAAAGTCTGTAGGAATGCCTTCAATAATAGTAACAGGATCAACAAGACATATGCTAGAGAGTGATAGATATACACTTCTTCGAGCTCTGAGAAATTTTAAACCTTATTATCATAGAGTTAATAGAGGAGATATCCAAAGTCTAACAACTTTGCTTATTGGATAATTATAAGAAAATAAAATAATAAAGTGATTTAACATGAATAGGCAAGAATTCAATAGACTAATGCTAGGAGGAGGATTATTATTAGGAGCTTCAGCTTTTGGCTACAGAGGATGTCACAGTCCGCATCAAAAAGATGCAGACATACCTGAAGTTCAAAATGGATATGTTTCTTCTAAAAATGGTATAGTAAATGTTAGTTTGCCGTATTCAGCAGATCAATTAGGCCATAGAAACATTAGATCAAGAGAAGCGTTTTTGATTACAGGAAAAACAGATCCGCAAAGAACAGTTGATATTATTACTAGAAAATATGGAAATGTAATAGCATCAAATGCCTCAAAATTTGGAATAGATCCTGGCATGCTTGAAGGTATTATATATGTAGAATCAGGAGCATATAGCAATGCTGTAAATGCTTCAGGAGCAGCAGGAATAGTGCAAATAATGCCTAGAATAGCTGAGGCATATAAAATGGATGTAAATTACGAAATGAGTGATTGGTGTACTTCAGAAATTTTCAGACTGCAAAAAGCCTTAGAGCATGAAACTAGCACTGCAAAAACAGAAAAGATAAAGAACAAGATAGCTGGATATAAAGTAAAGAGAGCTGCGATAGATGAAAGGTTCAATCCATATAAGTGTTTAGAGGTTGCATCTCATTACTTAGGAGATGAAAAGAGCAAATTTGGAAGAGACGATTTTGCTATATGGACATATCATACAGGCAGAACAAATGCACTTGATGCAGTATTAAGATTTATTGATCCAAAGCCTCCTGTAGTTTCTGGAAGAGATGCTCAAGGAAGAGTGATAATAGATGTTCAAGCTACAATGAAAAAATACGGATTAACATATTCAGAATTATATTTTGGTTGTTCTCCTTATAGAACAAATCCAGGAACATATGATTTCATTTATCGTCAACTAATAGATTCATCAGCACAATATCCTTGGAATGCAATGGCAGCCCAAAGATTAGTAAGAATGTCAAAAAAAGATCCTGTAAGATTTAGAAAGCTTGTAGACAAGTATCTTGCAGCAATGCCTGACAGTCCAAGTACTAGAGTAAAAAGAAACATTCCAATAATAGAAGAAGTTACAACATGGTATGATCCTAATAAAGATCATGAATACACAGACGTAAATGAAATAATATCAGCATTAGACAAGGGAGAATTGGTAAAGCTTCCAGATAATCCAAGAGCTTTAGGATTTTCTTTAAATCCAAAAGAAATAGGGATTAATGCATCAAGTGATGTAAGAGAATTTTTCTATTCAACAAAGCCTGAAACAGTAGGAATGTTAATAACGCTTGCGTCAATAACAAGACATGAATCAGGAAAATATGACCAGCATTTAACAGTAAACAGTGCTGTAAGATCAAGAGAATATCAGAAAAGAGTTGGTAGTTCTGATTTTACAACACATGCACTTGGAAGAGGAGTTGATATTTCAAGACGTTATAAATCAGGAAGACAGGCTACTGCATTCCAATACGCATTGGATAGACTAAGAGATGGAAATATGATAAGAGCTTTAAAAGAAGATGAAGGCCATTTACATCTTGTAGTAAATTCAGATCCAGAAGTTGTAAAATACTTCCAGCAAGTGTACAAGCAAACAATGGAACTAGTAGCGTAATAGAGTAATGAAAAGTGATAATATGTCAAATGAAACAAGAAAACTTACAGACGAGGAAATTAATGCTAAATTTGTGTATGGAAATCCAGCAAACATAAGATATTCATGCCAACATATGGGAAGAGAAGTAAAGGGAGTTGTATCAGAAGATGATTTATCAGAAAGGTTGAGAAGAGAATCACTAAGAGCTGGTATAGGATTTGTAGCACAAGATCAATACGTAGCTCCTTTAACAGACTGCACCGCACCATACAAATCAGAAAATGCTTCAGGACATAACACAGAATCTAGAAAAGTAGGACTAAATTCAGAATATGTCCCTGCATCTCCAGGAGAAGAGCGCTGTGCACTAGCTCCATATTGCAAAGCTAAAAATAAGATAGACGGAGTTCCTCCAGGAGCTGATTGGAAAAGAGATACATTGCTTTCAAAAAGCATAACTGGATAAATTCAGCTATTGATAAACATTACTTGATCTTCTCTTGATCCATATCTATAAACAGTAACTCCCTTGCATCCAAGTTTATATGCAAGAGTGAAAACTTTTTCAACATCTTCTGGCTTTGCATCTTTCTGCAACGTAACAGTCTTGCTTATAGCATTATCAACATGTTTCTGGAAAACTTCCTGCATCCTTATATGCCATTCTGCTTCAATATCAAAAGATGTTACAAATAATCTTTTTACATCATAAGGAATATCAGATATATTTTGTATAGAACCTGTCTTTGATATAGAAGCCATCAAATCTTCTGAGTAAAATCCTCTTTCTTTAGCAATTTTTTGAAACTGTTTATTTATTTCAAAAAGAGTTTTTCCAGCAGCATTTTTTTCATAAGATACAGCAAATATAGGCTCTATTCCACTAGAACAGTTAGCAATTATACTTATGCTTCCAGTAGGAGATATTGCTAAAAGTGTTGAATTTCTTTTCATTTTCTCATCAGAGTCTGATACAGAATTTGGATAAGGCTTTCTTTTCTCAGCTAATATAGTAGAAGCGTTATTAGCCTCTGTAGATACAAACCTAACTAAATCATCTGCAATATTCAGAGCCTTTTGAGAATTATAAGGTATTCCAAGCTCTATTAACATATCTGCAAATCCCATAATACCTAATCCTATTTTTCTATTATTTTTTGATGTATCTTTTATTCTTTCAATAGGATATTTATTAACATCTATTATATTATCAAGAAAGTTTACAGCAATATGAACAGCATCTCTAAGACTATCCCAATCAATATTAGCATTAAAAACAAACTTTGATAAATTAATAGATCCTAATGGACAACTTTCATAGTTATTCAAAGGAATCTCTCCGCAAGCACTGGTAATCTCATACTTCATTCTATCTAAAAACAATACACCAGGATCACCACATTTCCAAGCTACCATAATAAGAAGTTTCCATAAATCTCTAGCCATAACTTGATTACTAACTTTTTTTGTCCTTGGATTTATAAGTTCAAAAATCTCGTCATTTTCAACAGCTTTCATAAAATTATCTGTAAGTCCTACAGAAAGATTAAAATTCTTCATAAAGCTAGGATCATATCTTGAATTAATAAATTCTATTATATCAGGGTGATCTATCCTCATTATAGCTATATTAGCCCCTTTTCTTCTACCACTCTGGGTTATACAATCAAAAGAATAATCAAAAATTTTCATAAAAGATATAGGCCCTGATGATTTTGACATATTTGAATAAACCACATCATATCTAGGTCTTATATTTGAAAAATAAAACCCTATTCCAAATCCATTTTGTTGCATCAATGCAGAGTCACCTAACGCAGAATATATTCCTTTCACAGAATCTTCTAGAGAAATTGCTGACACAGAAACCATGTTTCCTTTTCCAGCATTCATTAATGTAGAAGAGCTAGGTAAAAATTTCAGTTGAGACATCATTTCAAAAAACTTTCTCTCAACTTTCTTCACATCATCTTCATTATGACCATAGAGTCTTTCAGCTTCTGCAACGGTTTTAGCAACTCTTTGAAGCATTTGTGAAGGAGTTTCAATTACTTTATTATTAACATCTCTAAACAAATATCTTTTCTCAAGAAGATAGATAGCATTTACACTAAGATCAAGATCATCTTGAATTCCTATAGAAGATTTTATATTTCTTATTTCCTCTTTTGATTTTCTATATATGATATAACTTTTAGCAGTTTTTTTAAATCCCTTTTCAATCAAAGCTTTTTCAATAAAATCCTGGACATCTTCTATAGTAGGTTGTTGAGATTCATTATTAAGATTGGTAGATACAGCTTCTGCTAGAGATTCTGCATCAGTCAAACTTCCTTCTCCACTATCTAAAAAAGCACTATGTATGGTTTCTACAACCTTTTCTTTCATAAAAAATACAGTACTACCATCTCTTTTCTTTATCTGTGTCAAAACCATAATAACACTTAATTATACAGAAATAAATACTCAATTAAAGGATAGAATGCATAACTAATTAGAACATAATTATGCATTCTGCATACATTCAAAGAATTATTGATTCTTTGATGTGCCAGAGAATCGATATTCTCTGAACATAGTATGTGTCACAATAATATTCTAGTTTGTTATGACACATACTATATAGTCAAAGACACAACTATTTGGAATATTATAGAAAAATATTAAAACTACTTTTTCTTAGGTTTATATTCATATGATCCTGGAGATTTAAAATATTTAAAATACAAAAATCCTAAGCCACCAACTATAACAAGGACAATTGCTACATAAACATAATCCATAGGAATGCTAGGTAATTCACCTGTTGTATTACCAGCAGTATAAGGATTGCATTCAAGTTTGTCTGAATTACATCCTAATGAACATAGAATGCTTCTTACCCATGTTCCTGAAGAACATTCTTGTACCTCATTTCCTAAACATCTTTTTGATCCTGAAGTACATTCACTGCCAACAGGTTCTTCAGTTGTAGTTGTATTATCTGATGTTGCTGACTTACATGCTATAGTACTAGCATCACACCCATTTGAACAAGTCTGTGTTGTTAACCAAGATCCTGAAGAACATTCTTGAACAAGATTTCCAGAACATTGTTTTTGTCCAGAAGTACATTGAGAAACACTTTGTTCACCAGCTATTGAAAAGTAAGACAATCCTGGAGAAACTGCTTCATACATAACATGAGTAGCATTTGAATTTACTTTTAGTGTTGCTAATTTATCCCATTTAGTTGTATATCTGTATAAAGCAACAGTACCTTCATCTACACTATTATTTGTTAGCCAAGATTTTTCTACAGAAAAATCAAATGTAATTTCTTTTAAAACAGTATTATTTACAGATTTCTCTACAGTAAGATACTTGTAAGCTTTACCACTAACAGCTCCTGTTGTACTAGGTGCTGAAGATAATTTATCAACTGAAACTGTTACAGAAGATATTTGAGAATTTACACTAATCAATATCTTAGTAACTCCTAAATCTGAATTCAAATTAGTTATTACTCCATTTACTCCAGGATTTATAACATCAAATAATACAGTTTTCTTTGTAGTTACAGTAGAGCTTCCTCCACCTCCACCACTTGAAGAACCTGAACTAGATGAATTTGAACTAGTAGTAGTAACAGCCAAAGTTTGAGAAGTTGTTAAAGTTTGATTATTTCCAGTAATAGTTGCAGTAACAGTATAAGTATCTGCAGTTGAATCAGATAAAGAATAAATCACATTTGATACTGATCCCCCAGTTATAGTTCCACTTGCAGATCCAGAAGAAACAGTAGAACTAACACCAGTTGGTGAAGATGCAACAGTTACAGAATATGTAGTTGATTCATCTCCTGTATTATGAATAGCTACAGTAAAACTTGATGTTCCAGAAACTGTTATACTTGAAGCACTCAATGATGAAGTAGCTACAAGACTTGCAGGTGATAACACACTTATACCTGTCTGCTCACTATCAGACAAACTTCCTCCTGTTCCACTATCTGTAGCAGAAACACTTGCAGTTATCTGATTACTATAATCTCCAGCAACATCTGCAGAACAACTCCACGCAGCAGAGCCAGATCCACTTCCATCTAAAGAAACTGTTTGTGAACCTGTTGGAGTACAGCTTAGTCCACTTGGTAGAGTTAAGGTACTAGATACTCCAGTAGCCTCTGTTCCAGAAACATAAACTGTTATAGAAAAACTATCTCCTTGTGTAACACTAGAAGCTATACTAACACTAGATATTGATATAGATCCTGATGCAAAAGCAACACTAGCTCCTAATACCAATATAGTTGCAATTAATATAGATTTCTTAATCATTATAGCACCTTAAATATTTTATTTGCGACAGATGTAGCTGATGAAGTATCTAATCTTACAAAGTAAATTCTTCCACTAACTAAATTAGTGTTAGCTAATACACCATAATAATTTGTTCCATCAAGTTGATTCAAAGGAACATCAAAAGATATAGTTGTATTAGTTGAATTATCAAATGTTAATACTGTTGCTGTTGCATTTGCAAGATTTGAATATATATAAACACTTTGCGATGTTGTGTAATTTGTAACATTAGCTGCACTGCTATTTTGAAGCCATACAATAGGAACATTTGAAGTTGCGCTTACCTTTACAACAGATTTAACAGATCCTACTCCAGTCAAAAATGCTTTAAAGACATATGTTCCTGGTGTATTAATTGTAACATTCAAACTTGCATTAAGATTAGATCCTCCTAATACTATACTCTTATTTTCATATACCAGACTGTCTGCAGATGGTGAAAATACAGCTAATGAAGGTGTTCCGTTTAATGTCGATGTTAAGTTTACTAGGAAAGATGTTCCTGCTGTTATTGAACTTGGTAATGTCATGTTAAGAGTTTGTGATGAATTTCTAACATCTAATTGTAATGGTTTTGTTCCTCTTGAGCTATTTACAAACATCTGGACCATCATAGGGTAAGTTCCAACAGCACTTGACTCATTAGGAATATTTATCAACAATGTATAAGGTTGAGATGTTGAAACATTGACAGCTTGTGATATCTCTCCCTTATTAGGAAGGAAAATAGATACAAATCCACTTGTAGCACTTATAGTACTTCCAGATGTTCTATTTACAAGACTTATACTAACTGTTGTTGTACCTCCTAAACCAACTGATGTAGAACTTAAGTTAGCAACAACGCCTAAACTACTTACAGAATATCCACCATAAGTTTGAACATCTGTATTATTTGTTATAAATGCATGTATAAAATATCCACCATCAGTATCATTTGAAGATATAGTATACTTCAATGAAGCTGATCCTGCTGAATCTGTTATAGCAGATCCTATTAAATTAGGCTTTCCACCTCCTGTTCCTACTTCTATGCTAACATTTTCTCCACTAACTCCTGTATTATTAGGGTACATTAATTCTAAACGGAAAGTAGCATTATCTCCTACTGAATATGAATTAAGGAAATCTCTATCTGGTCTAACTCTAAGTTGTAAAGCATTTCCTCCTTTAACAGTTAATGTAGATGGCGGAGCAAATCCTTGTTCTCCTGAAGGAGTTGTTACTACAACATCTAATCCATAAACCTGCGCAGGAGCATTTGATGGAATTTGTACTGGTATTGTTGAATTTCCACCTATAGTAGTATTTGTAGGAAGTGATATTGGATTACCAAATGCCCATATAGTTGCTGTAACAACAGAGCCATTTGGAACATTAGTTCCAGCTGATGTTGCATTCACAAGTATAGACAAAGAACTTCCTGGAGCACTGTCGTAGTTTGTTACTACAGCACCTGCATTATTAAGCAAACTAACTGAAACAGATGAAACCTGGAATCCAATAAATTGTGTTTGTCCTTCTACATCTATTCTAATATAATTAAATCCTGCTTTTGAAGCATTCAAATTAAGAGTAACCAATCCTGAACTAGATGTATTACTGGTAGCAAATGAGATATTAATATCATTAGGTGGTTGTGCTTTGTATAATGTAGCTGTTACATTTTTATTAACTACAGATGATCCATTTAGATAATTAAGACTTACAGATAGGGTTACATTTTGATTTAATCTATAACTATAACTGCTTGTATTTGTCTTTATTACATAAGCATTTACATCAAATCCAGTGGAAAATGATTGTATACCTCCATTTGCTGCTACCTTTACCTCAACATTATGATGTCCAGGAGATCTTGTTCCTAAAATAATATTCCATGTTTGATTGTTAATAGGAGATCCTGCTACAGCTCCAGTAGCATTTCCATCAACAATACCTTTTACAGTTGTTGGTAATATTCCTGGAGGTAAGAATATTTGTACAGTAACATTCTCTGTTGTTGAATAAGAAAATTTGTCAGTTTTTACAAACGATTGGAATCCTCTTACCTCAAAGCCAGAATAACTATCTAATTTTATTACATCAATTCCAGTATCCTTTGATACTCTAATTCTAAGATTTCTAAATCCAAATGGCCATTGTCCTGTTGAACTATAAGTTGTTGGATCTAATTTTATACTAGCCTTGCCATCTGTTCCAGTAACTGCAAGAGCTGGAGTATTTCCATTATCTACTACAACTTCTACAGATGCTGACGAAATAGGTGAATTACTTGATGCATTCAATACTTGAACTGTTAATAATACAGTATCAGTTGGTTGATAATTTTGTCTGTCAAGTATTGATTTAATATTAAAATTACTTACTTGTACCCAAGTTTCAGATATTCCTTGTTTTCCATTAGTTCCTGAAACTGTAGAAACTATTTGATAAAATCCTACAGCAGTTGGCAATGTAATATTTGCACTTCCTTCACCATTAACCAAAGGAGTTGCATTATAATTATACAAAGCCATAGATCCAGAAGGATCATAAACAGCAATACTTACATTAGAGCTTGGAGTATTAAGACCACTGTTTCCACTTGCATTTACTCCTATAGGAGGATTTGTAGAAGTATCAAATGCAAATATTTTAGCAGTTACATTTTGGCCAGTACCAAAGGTCATTCCTCCTGTATCAAATCCTACAGTAAAGTCAGATACAACTATTGGAACAAATGTTGTTGATTCAAAACTTACATCTGAAGAGACATTTGTAGCATTCAACATTAACAAATATTTTCCTCCAGTTATTCCCAACGCTGTAGCATTAAACATACCTCTAAATCCTTCAGGAACTCCTGCTCCTGCAGAATTAAATGTAAAACTAACAGTCTTTGCAGGACTTGTTGCATTTGTTTTATCTAAATATAATACCTGTCCTTTTAGAACAACTCTACTACCATTCAAAAATCCGCCATTACTAATAGTTTGAGGTGAAAATACAGTTGCTAACAAATTACTAATAGTTTGAGGTGAAAATACAGTTGCTAACAATGTAGTATTCATAGATAATGATAATGAACCTGGGAATTGTGGTCTTATTTGCCATGCTCCTGACCTTCGCACATTATAATTTACTGTAGTTGATGCAGGTATACTTATATTTGAAACATTGTAAACAGATAAGAATCTTCCATCCTTACGTGCTTTTACAAGATTTACACTATAATTTCCTGAAGGAACAGGTACTCTTAAACTGCTTCCAAAAGCTCCATAACCTATAAGATCTTGCAAAAGACTTCCTCCAGGGCTTAAGAATAATGTTACATTTTTATTAACATCTTTCAAAATCAAATAACTCTCATCCCAGAATTTAGAACCTGCAACACCTTCAACTGAAGATCCGCCTGATAAATCAAATATATCATTATAAGTAGTAACTGATAAATTCAAGTATCCCATTGGTCCTAAAAGACAATTGCTTGAAGTAACTGCTCCTTGAGTAACTGAAACTACATTTGTACATGTACCTACAATAGATTCAGAAGATCCAGATCCACCTAAACTCTGATTCTTTCCAAATGCATTATAATAAACTCTGCTAGTTGATACAGGAGCTAATAAAGAAATGGTCATAAATGTAGGAGGATTTACTCCAGAAAATATAGATAACATGCTAAACTTACCTGTAACAGCACTTCTAGAGTCACCTGTTCCTAAAGACTGAATCTTACTTAATTCAGTTAAAACTAGAGAAGCTCCACTCAAAGTAACATTAACATCAACCCTTCCTCCTGCCTTTATTTTCATAGGATTAAGTATAGCTGTAGTTCCTTGAGCAAAATAACCATTTCCATCATTATTATCAACTGTAGGGAAATAAACTGGAACTCCATTATTTGTCTTACTACTTACTATATAGAACTGATAAACTGGAAATGCCTCATTTGAAACAATAACTGTAGTTGGAACACTTATGGTAAATCTTCCATTACTATCAGTAGTAGTAGAATTTACTAATTGTATTCCAAAAGATCCACCACTATTCTTGGCAAATTGCGCATAAACAGTAGCATTTGCTACAACACTTCCTGTTTCATTAACAACCTTTCCTACAAATGTTGTAAATGATGTACTAGATCTATTAGGTATTATAAGATCAACACCTGTCATTCCTGTAACAGGTGGCATATATGGATAAGAATAAACACCATATCCACTAATATTTACTGATATTGTGTAAAGATTATTAGCTGTTGCAAAAAATGGAGCGCCTCCTTTTGGACCTCCGTCTGAACTTTGTGGAGTTGCATAGTATATTATAGCACCTGAATTATCTTTTACTGTTGTACTAGATACATTAAGGTAATTTGAAAATCCAGGACTGCTTGAATACAATGTAGGCATAATAAATCCTACTGCAGCTGCATTATTTAACACAGTTTGCGCTGTAATACCTGGAGTAACATTTGTAACAACAGATACATTTGATGTTATAAAATCATATGCTATAAAAGATGTTGTTGTATTAACATCACAAGGTCTTGAATTGCTAGGAGGACTTCCTGTTGCAGGGAAAGGTATTCCATTAACTGCACACAAATTTCCATTTGTTGTTCCTCCTGTTGTATTTTTACAAACTCCTGCACTAATTACTCCCAAACAATGTTGTGCATAATAACCATTAGTATCTGTCATTGCAGGGCCTGCTATTGTATAAGATTTTGTAACATTATCAAAAGCCATTATTAATGTATTTGCAACAAGGGCTGAATTTGAATCACGTGTCAAAATAGATATAAAGTTTGTTGTAAACATTGTTCCATTACATCCAACTGATATACATTGAGAAGCTCCTGTAGCATAGTTTGTAATATTATTAACTGTCACATTTATCTGAATAGGCAGTGTTGTAAAAGGAGCAAGTGTTCCATTTAACACAAAATTAACACATCCTCCTCCTATAGAAGTATTAAGTCCTAAAGAATTGCTATAAGCATCTCCTGTAGTATTTGTATAGTTTGCTTGTAATATAACAAATCCATTAACACCTGTTAAATTAAAAGGGCCTGTTCCATTATACCAAATGTTAAAATCTCTTATTACAGTAGGAGTTGCTGAACATATTTTTACTGTTTGATTTCCTGTTGAATTAAAAGCATTTGAAAGACAGATTGGACTTGTACAAGCTGAAGATGATCCTCCACCAGACGGAGCATCCGTTATTGTAATATTTGAAGTAATCGTAATTACTGTATGTCCTGTTGCATTACAAACAGTTGAATAAAATTTAGTTCCAGGAGAAGGTATTGACTTATTTATGAAATACAATCCTGTACTAACATTATAACTCATATTTGATGGTGATGCTCCTGTTAAATTATATAAACAAGTAGCACCTGTAATATTTTTTCCTGATGTTAAGTTTGTATAATTTGCAAAGAACAATATAAGATCTCCTGTATATCTAGCTTGATTTCCAAAAGGTCTGCCACTATCATTTTCACTCCATATGATTAATGAAGCAGTACTCGAACTATTTATAGCAAAAGCTCCTACTTGATTAACAGTTGAATTATCTGGATTTGTAATATTTATTCCAACACTTGGTTGAGCAGTAATTGCTGTATCGCTTGTATTTATTGTTGCATTAAGAGTATTTCCGTCAGAAGCAATAGTAACATTTGTCAAATTATAAAATGGAACACCTCCTGAAGTTAAATAAACTTTAGCTCCTGCTTGGAATCCAGAACCTAAAATATTAACAACTACTAATCCTGTACCTTGTATAACTGAATTAGGAGTTATAGAAGAGAATGTAACACTACTACCAGGTTGAACTGAAAACACATAGACAGAACCTGTCCATGTTCTTACAGCAACTTTATTACCAACCACTACAGGAGCATTTACAACCGAGCCTAAGGTAAAGTTCTTAATAACACTTCCATTATCCATATTTATAACAAAAAATGTCTGATTATTTCCAATGAAAAGTACATTATTTGCAATAGCTCCTGGATATGTTATTGAACCGCCTCCAAGATAAGCATTTAATATAACTAAACCGTTTGTTGAGTTTAAAACATCAAGACTTCCATTACCAGATCCGACTATTACTGTCCCTCCATCACTTGAAACAATTGGAGAAGCATAACTTTGACCAGTATAAGGTGATAAATGTCTATTCCAAATCTGTGAACCATTTGTTGCATTTAGTGCATAAATAGTTCCATTGCTAGATCCTATATATAAAATGCCATTTCTAAAAACAGGAGTTGTGTCTAAACCATTATCAGCTGTAAAATTCCATAGTTTAGAACCATCTGTTACATTAAGTGCAAATGTTTTATTTAATCCACCATTTGTTTCAAATAAATATGTTCCACTAAATCCTAAAGCTGGTGATGCTGCAGGAAATCCACCTATAGATTGACTCCAAATCTTTTGGCCAGTTGTGGCATTTATAGCAGTTACATTACCTGAGTAAGCTGCAGTAAAAACTACGTTATTTCTTATAACAGGACTAACCTCTGTCCAATCAGTAAGGTTAAAAATCCATAAAGCAGTAACAGCTGAAAGATTTGTTATGTTTACTGCATGCAATCCATTATTTCCGCATCCAATATACATAATACCATTAGATATTGCAGGAGATCCTATAGAATAATTTGCTCCTACTGTTGAATTAAATCCACAAGTATAATTTCCAAACTGAGCACCGCTAGATGCATTTAATATAAGAACACTTCCATTTGCAAGACCATAAACAATGTAGTCATCTGCTGGACTCTGAGGAGAAATATAAACTAATCCATGATTAAAATCTGACTGAACTGTAGTAAGATTCCATATCATAGAAATAGTACCTGCATTTGATGCAATTATAGTTGTATTTGCAGAAATACTACTATGATTTCCACCTTGCATGTAAACTGGCCAGTCTTGACCTACAGGAACACTTCCACTTATTCCTGCTGCGGAAAATATTACAAATGCTAGAACTATAGAAACTACAACTAATGTGATAGATTTTTTACGTTGATTATCCATATCCGACCCATTAATCTACAATTATGGCTAACATGTAAAAGACTTTAGTTATACAAAGTCTTTTGACAAAACCCCTTTCCAATATCCTTTTTTTGTTTTCGCCTAGTATATATACTTTTTCTTTTTCTCTTTTTTTGAAAATTCTTTTTATTATACAAAAAATATTATTATATGGTATTTTTTCCTATATTAATCTTAGCTATAAGCCTAGCTATACTAGTTTTCGCAAGTGAAAAAATAGTTTCAAGCGCTGTTAAACTTGCCCAGCTTACAGGATTTAATGAATTTGCAATGGGAACTATATTCATAGCAATAGGTACATCACTTCCAGAATTAACAATTAGTATACTTTCTGTATTTGAGAAGAAAAGTAGTTTATCAGCCGGACTTCTGTTAGGATCAAGCATAGCTGATATGACTATTGTCTTTGGAATAGTTTGCTTTGCATGTTTTGTTCTTAAAAAACATGACATTGAAATAATAGAAACCGTAGCTCTTTCATCTATGTTGATAATATTTGCACTAATACTAGGAACTATTGACATACTATTTGGCGTATTTGCAATATTAATTTTCTATCTATTTATGAGAACAATAATAAAACGTCATTACACAATAAAATCAGAAAAACCCCCTTGGATAGTTACACCTGAGATAGTAAAACAATTTGCAATATTAATAGGGTCAATAATAGTTGTTGTAGTAAGCGCTAAATTTGTAGTTAGCTCTGCAACAGAAATAGCCTCTTTCTTTAACATATCCTCTGTAATAATAGGATCTATTATTATAGGATTAGGTACAGTATTGCCAGAAACCGTCGTTTCAATAATAGCAATAAAAAAGAAGAACTTACATTTGGCAATAGGAAACATTGTAGGATCTGTAGTAGTCAATATAGCTCTTGTACTTGGATTAGTATCAATAGCATCTCCTATAGTTTTAGATGGAATAACAAAAATAATAATGTTATCATTTTTGGCAATCAGTGCCGTATTAGTTCTAATAGCATTTAGAAAAACTCTCACAAAAAAAGAAGGTATATTGATGATAGTAATCTACTGTATATTTGTCTTCATTACAGTAATATCAGGAGCATTTGTATAATGCACCAATGATTAGATACTTAAGAATTCATTAACATTTTACTATTGTGATTAATATGAAAATAGGGGAATGTCTTTGGACACAAAACAAAATTAACAAAAACAGAGAATAAAATTCTATTAGCTATAGCTAGTTCTAATCCCTGGCAACAGAGCCACACAATACGAAATAATAAAACTTGCGAAGATTTCTCCAAGATGTATTAAACAAACACTAAAAAATCTTGTAGCCAAAGGCTTTGTTCAAGAAATTATTTTCTTTTCAGATCGTAGAAAAAAATTTTACAAGGTGATTTTATAAAATAAGACACCTACGGTTTCTTATGATCTTCCCTTTTGATCGTTCGCTTCATCCGCAGGATTTCGCTTCTTGAAAGTTTATCAGCTCAACCCTGCGGTATTCCCGCTCGCTCAACCTTAGGAAAAAAAGTTTGTAA
>JACRAC010000052.1 GCA_016213555.1 Candidatus Aenigmatarchaeota archaeon
AACATATTATATAAGATGTCAAGATCTTTACGGAAATACAAATGAAACAGATTACACAGTATCATTCACAGTATCTGTATCATCTGGCAGTTCTGGCGGTGGTGGAGGTGGCGGTGGTGGAGGCTCTGCAACCACAACCAATACAACTACTACAACCAACACAACAACAAACAGTACAAGTACAAACAGCACAAATTCAACTAACACAAGTTCAAATACTACATCAAGTTCAGGTACATCAGATGTTATAGAATCATCTTCACAGACATCAGACCAAACTTCTACAGACGGAACTTCACCATTTGGAAATTTCATAAAACCAGACGAGAAAACTTATGATCAGTTATACGACGAAATTGTAAACAACATCTACAACAAAGAAGCTCTTGATTCATCAAAACCAGTTCCAAGTGAAACAAAAGAAGTAGACTTGGTAAAGAATACTCAAGAATCTGTCGTGATAATTGACCCATCACTACCAATAAAAGAAGTAACCTTTGTTCCAGAAAAAGATGCAACTTTGAAAATAACTTTGAAAAGAGAAATACAACCAGAAAGAATAGTCCAGAGACCATATCAATATATAACACTAGACATAATTCAAATAATTGATGGAAAAGAAGTTCCTTTAGAGCACACAAGCATTGAGAAAGATCTAGGTCTTTCAAAAGAAGAAGTAATAGATATTACAAAACAATTAGATCTTACAGAAAATCAACTAGTTTTATTAACAAAAGATTTAGAAGTTCCTGCAAAGAATATTGAAGAAAAAACACAGGAAATATTTGCATTAACTCCAAAACAAACAATAGATTTAACAAAAGGTTTGGACATTACACCAAAAGAACTTCAGGATATTTCAACTCAGTTAGATACTCCAGCAACAAATGTAGAAACAAAAGTAAAACAAGAGTTTGATATTACACCAAGTGAATTAGTTGAATTGGTAAAAGAACTAGACACTACAATAAATGACTTGAGTGGCAAAACACAATCATTAGGACTAACAGTAAAAGAAGCGTCGTCAATAGCAAAGCTTGGAGTTCCTGCAGGCAGAATATCAACAGTTGCATCAAGTCTTGGTATAGAACCAAAAGCTTTGCTAACATTGCCATCAGAACAAATAAACAAAACTCTAGAAAGTTTGAACATAACAAAAGCAAAATACGAAGTATCTGTAGGTGAAGGAGATGTGATTGAAGGAATAAACTTGATGTCAGATTTGTCAAACATAACAATAAAATTCTCAGTTGAAAAGGACTGGTTATACAAAAAATGTATCAAGAAGAGTTGGATTAATCTTGCAAGATATGATCCTGGACTGAAATATTGGAAGAGGTTACCAACAAGAATTATTGGAGAAAATATAACACATGTTTTATACGAATCAGACACACCTTCACTTTCATTATATGCAATAGAGGCTAAGCCATTGAGCTGCATGTGCCCTCCTGATGCAGAATGGTCTGCATGTAAAAACGATGAGTCAAACAGAATTTCATATGACTGTAGTACTGCTACAGGAAGTACATGCATACCAAAAGTTGAAAAGAAATCATGTACAACAGGACAAATAATTAATGAGAAAAAGTTAGATGAATATAAACCAGCATCTCCAGCAGAACAGGAAGAAGTAAAATCAAATAGCAGTATGTTAATAATTGCAGCTGTTGTAGGCATCGTAGCAATCGGTGGTACAGTAGGCTTCTTCGGACTAAGATCTAGAAAAGAAGTTTAAATAAAAAAGAGTTGATTAAACATGAAAAAGAAAATCCAAAAAACTAAAGTTAAAGAAGGAAAAGGAATTTTTTCCAATAAGAAAGTATTGCTAGGGATTTTTGCAGGATTGCTTGTAGTAATTGTCATAGCTGCATTATTCTCAGGAGTTTTGACAAAACCAGCAGGTCAGTTATACAAACCAGAGACAGGCATAAAAAACTTTTTGAAAACAAATGTAGACACAATATATATTGATAGTTCTCTTTCTTCACAAACAGAATCAAAAGTCAGAGAACTTGCAGCAAAATATGAGATAAAAAATATTAAAGTCTTGGAATCTGACACAAAGTTATCAAATTCAATAATAGTATCAAAGAAAGAAAATCCAAATCTTTTAGTTGTGGAGCAAAACGTAGGCTCCACTGCAACTAACGAAGAATCTCTTATGAAGTTAAATGAAGATTCTCGTTTGCTATACGTAATAGGAGATGAATCTTCATTGGAATATACATCAGACATTTTAAAAGATGCTAGTTGCGAGCTTCTAGCTAAAGATTCTATAATAGTAAAGACAGGAGCAGGCTGTGAAGGAATTAGGCAACATGTACTTTGTGATATTGGATAGCAAATTATGCTAGCAATTGAAAAATCAATATATACTATAAAAATAGGTTGGTATAAATGGTAAAATTTACAAAAATATTAGTAGTAAGTGTTATAGTTATATCAATGGCTTTATCTATAGTATTTGCGCAGACAGATACAGCAACAATTGACACATCTGTAGCATCATCTACTCAAGTAGATATTTCTCCAAATTCATTTACATGGTCAAATTTAGCAGTAGGAACAATAGATCCTAATTACGCATCTGCTGAAATCGAGAACATAGGATCAACTAATGTGTCTCTTATATCAATGGATGTGACAGTTACTGCAGTAGATGCAGCAAATCCTAGAGCAACAGGACTCGCTCAAAACTATCAAGCAGGAAATTTTTTGATGGCATCTCAAGATAATATTACATTTGCATACATTACATATCCACTGTATAACGATACTCCTCCTATATATCTACAAACAAATGGGGCAGCCATTTTTTCAAGAGTTAGTTTTGGAAATAGAGAATATTTTTGGATGGCTACAAGTGGAAATGGATCAGGACCAGTAACATGCGACAATGGTACTCTATATTATTTTAATACAACAGGAGAAGCTCATAATAAGACAAGTATTGGAAATACATCTCTTTCAAACAAAAATGGAATAGTTTTATCAAGTACAGGACAATCTAATTCTCCTCAAAATACAGCACAATATGGAATAGCAAGCGTTTCATTTGAAGTCCCTTCAGGAATAACTTCTACATATTGTATGGCAGTGAGTAGAAACTGTACTTATGGAAGAATATGGAAATGGAATAATAATATAAATCCTTATGACAACATATCTGCTTGTAATAATGATGCATATTTCTTTAATGATTCGACAAGTGGAGGAGGATTTAAACCAGGACAATTATTAAGATCATATTTTACTCTATCAATCCCTTCAGGAATTCCAAACGGTACAGTAGGAACATCTACACTAACTGTAAGAGCAACTGATTAATTCTATAGCTTTCTTCTGATCAAAATATTTTGGAATATGAACAAAAGAGTATTTTGTTTTCATCTTATTCTTCTCTATCATATCCATTATAAGAAACGATAATATATTGCAATAAGAATTTCCAATTCCTTTTGATAGCTTGAAATTTTCTGTAAGCAAGAAATTATTTATTCTAATTTTTCTAAACTTCTTTTCTATAGTATTATTTCTAAATTTGTTTGTACATTCTAACTCAATCCTTAATTTGTTATTATCTACACCGCTATACTGTCCTAATCCAAGGATAAAATCATATCTTGATTTTTCCAAATATTTTATAAAAGCTTTTACAGAATTTTTATTAGAGTATAAAAAATATTTATTTTCTATATCCAATCCTTTTAGAACACTCTCAGAAATGTTTCCCTTGAATGCAACTCCTAATATATTAAACATATAATTAATTTATTTGAAAAAATAAAACTACCTAAAGAACCCTCTTAAGCTAGGATGTATCTCTTCTACATATCTAGCTGCTATTATTTCATAG
Organism: Candidatus Aenigmatarchaeota archaeon; assembly: GCA_016213555.1. Lineage (GTDB taxonomy): Archaea > Aenigmatarchaeota > Aenigmatarchaeia > GW2011-AR5 > JACRAC01 > JACRAC01. The sequence continues at coordinate 3,860 of JACRAC010000052.1, forward strand.
AAGTTGTATATGATCATAACTGTTAGCAATATTCCAGTACCTGTTCCTATAGCTCCTGTAAAGTCAGCCATCGCAGCTATTAGACCAATAGTAATACCTCCTACTACTGCAAGTACAGGTATGTATCTATTCAATACTTCTCTTATAATTCTAGGATCTCTTCTAAATCCAGGTATTTGCATGCCCATTCCTTCTATCTGTTCTGCAACAGAATCAGCATCCATACCACTTGTATTTACCCAGAATATTGAGAATATTGTAGAAAATACTATGAAAAACATTAAGTATGTAAACATTCTTATAAAATCAAGCGTACCAGGAAGTCCAACAAATGCTGATGTAGCGAAATAAGCTGCAATAATTCCAAGAATAACTGAAGCTAATACTATTTTCTTAGTATCCTTTAGTTTGAAAAAGAATATTGAAAATGTTCCTATAAATACAATAGCTAGCAATACAAGAGAAAATACTTCTACAGATACAGTATGTGGTATTGATAGGAAATATCCTAATCCTCCAATAGGTTGACCGCTTGGATCATATTCTCCAAGTAATGTTATTCCTCTTCTAGCTAGTAAAGGTCCAACTAAGTTCAAATTAGCTAGTAAAGCTCCAGCTAATATTACTGGAATATTGCTCGTATATATGAATTTTAGAGGCCACCTTCTTCCAAACCCTCGTATCGTAGTAAAGGCCAGCGGAATATCTACTTTTATCGCTTGTACATAGATTACAACTAAAAATACAATTATTGTTGCAAATATAGGTAATAGTGCAAGTATAGCTTGACTCATCTCACCTAATTGCATAAATGCCACAAACTGTGGAAGATGACCTATAGGAAGTTGTCCTGCAGAAGGGTCTGGCCAACCACATGCTACTGCACCAGTTGTAGGATTTACAATAGCTGCACATGGATTAAAGACACCAATAAATATTGATTTAGACACTCCTGCTGCTATGAATAATGATACTCCAGATCCAATACCCCATTTTGATATAACATCATCCATGAAAAGTACGATAATACCTCCTAAAGTTAATTGTGCAACCAACAGTGGTAATAATTCTGGTGAAGCAGGTTTTACTGCACCAAATGCTACATAAGCATACGCTTCAAATACACAGAAAAATATTGTTAATAATTTTTGTGTTCCTTGAAATCTAGCTCTTCCTGCAGGAGATTTCAAATCCCATGGAATAATTTTAGAACCTACTAACAACTGTAATATAATAGAAGCCATTACAATTGGTCCAATACCTAATGTAAGTATAGAACCCATCTTAGATCCTAATATAAGTTCAAAAAATAGAAACCTACTGTAATCTTGTGTACCAGCTCCATATATTGTTATACTTCCTAGCGCAAAAAATAGAATAAGTATGATTGCAGTCCATTTTAATCTAGACTTAAAACTAAGATATACTTTAGGTTCAGCAACACTTGGAATTACCTTAAGTACTTTATCATAAAATGACATTATCGAAAACCTTGTTTTGATAATTAGGAGCATTTCTTATCTGAAATGCGACTAAATTAAACAAATTACCCCAGTATATTAAATCTATTACTTTATTCTCCTTCTAGAGTTTGAACTGATCCGCCAGCTGCAGTTATCTTTTCTTTTGCACGAGTTGAACAATAGTCAACTTTTACATTAACTGAATGCGAGACCTTTCCTCTTCCTAAAAGTTTTGTAAAACCATGCTTTCCTAAATCAATTTCTTTGGTATTTTCAGCCAATTTCATAAGTTGGTCTATATTTATTTCCTTTCCTTTTTTATTTAGTGAGAAAAATCCTTTTTTTCCAAAATGATCAGGTTCATATTTGTTTATATAAGACCATTTATGTTTGTGAGAGCCGGCATAACCTCTTCCTCCATGACTTCCTTTACCTCGATGCTTCTTTTTAGCACCATAACCATGCCATTTATATCCTCTCTGTCTTCTTAGTTTTTTTCTATGTCTTACAACCATTTTTAAGCACCAGGCATCATTCTTTCTATCAATTCATTTATTTTGTCTCCCCTGTATCCTAAATCACCCTTAGGATAAATCATTTTTGTAGCTTTGAATCCTTTTTTAGGAGAGTTTAAGCGTGATATTTTTTTATCAAATTTCTTTTGAATATCTTTAGATATCTCCCCCCATGTAACATAACTTTCAGCTCTTTTTATCATAGGAAGGTTACTCTCATCAAACAAAGCCATAGAATATCTTCTCCTAAGACCCATCATTTTCAATGTATCTTCAGCTTTTTTATTTTTTCCAATAACTCCTCTTATTCTTATAACAGCATACATGATTATACCTCATTAGGTTCTTCTATCTTAACTTTATTCAAATTTTTGAAAGCATCAAACAAAGCCAGTGTATAACTAAATCTTGTTCTCGTATCTCCAAACATTTTTGACCATAGATCACTAATTCCAGCCAATCTCATTATTTTCTTCATTTCTTCACCTATACAAAGACCTATTCCTTTTGGAGCAGGAAGAAGATCTAGTTTAAGCGCTCCTGATTTTCCAGAAATTTTCATTGGTATAGAATGATGTTCTTTACAACCACATTCCCAAGATCCACAACCTCTTCTTATTGGTATAATATTTAGTTTTGCATGTTGTGTTGCCTTCTCTATAGCAACTGTATGTTCTGTTCCAGAAGCCTTTCCTATTCCAATATAACCAGGTCTTCCAACAGCAACGCATGCATTTATGTTAAATCTTCTTCCAGATCTATGCATTCTAGCAGTTCTTCTTGTAGAGGTTCTTTTTATTCCACCCCCTTTTCCAGGAGATCCTCCTATGAATATTATCTCCTTTCCAAGATCTGGTAATAAAATATCAACTATTTCAGGCTCTTTTATTTTAACACCTCTTTCAAAAATCTCATCAATATCTTTTACCTTACCTTCCATTACTTCTTTTCCCAATTCAGTTCTAGGTTTCCAATCTACCATATTTATCACATTTATTTAATTTTTGATTTGATTTCATCAAAGTGTTTTTCTAGATTTTCTGGATCTAGATTATTTTTTATATACGATGAAAATTGTTTCTCATATCTTTCTTTGCTCAATGATTTCAGTTTTTTAGCATAATCTGCTATATGTTTACCTTTTATTTTTTCATCTGTTGGAACAGAATCTCCTATACTTATATCAACTCCACTATCTTTCAAACCTTTGAACACAGCATATAGAGAGTTTTCTTTTGAAGTTGTTTGCAACCCTATGTCAGGAATAACTTTCTTTATTCCACTAGATAAAATTTTCTTTCCAGTTTGATATCCTACAAGATACGCTGCTGGTATACTTCCGCAGTGTGCTTTCCATCCTAGTTTCTTTAAATTATTTGAAGTATTTTCTAGAACAGTTCTATCTCCTTTAGTGTCGTAAGATATTATCTGAATATGAATATTGTTCAGAGATTTTCTTACAACAACTCTATGTTCTCCTGATTTAAGCAGAGCTAATCTCTGCTTATAATCTGTCCTCTTTTTTAGTCTTCTTGAAAATTGTCTTTGCATAAAAATCATCTTTTCAATTTTTGAACATAAGATATTAAGTGAGCTCTACTTCTGAAAAATCCTCCCTTAGTTTTTCTATAAAGATCTTTATAAGTCTCTTTATCTATTGAATTATTTTTCAAAAATTCTTTTAATATAGTTCTTTGTGCTCTTATTTTATTCATCCATTCAGATTTTCTATCATATCTTACTCCAAACTTTCCTTTTCTTGAACCATGACCTTTTCTTCTACCCTTCTTTTTTTGTTCAGCAATCTTCTTTTTCTTAAAATTGCTTAACCCTGTTTTTTGTTTTTCTTTTATTATACCATCTCTTATTAGCTTTCTAACATCCTGTGATGTTATAGCTTGATGAACATCACCTATTCTAGCAGGATCTATCCATACTCTTGATCTACCACATTTTAACAGTTTTGCTGCAATAGTTTTTTGTGATCTCAATTCCATAAATCATCACTCTTTCTTTTTTGTTTTCTTCTCCTTTGTTTCTGGTTTAATGTCGTCTTTGACTTCTGTATTAACCTCTTCTGTTTTTTTAGGAATATCCTTAACTTCCTCTTTTTTATTTGCTTCCTTTTCTCTCTCTTTCCTTAATAATATTTTTTCTACTTTTTCTACCTTTTTCTTATTAAATATTTTCAATCCTTTTGTCTTTGAAATCTTTCCTATTTCAGCAGCACTCTTTAATCCAAGTGTTGAAGATATCATTATAATATCTCCTGCTTTCAATGAGTGTAGATCTTGAACACTTCTTATGAAAATAGGAGTTACTCCATTTATTGAAAATCTTTCATTTGCTGGTGAACCATAACCAGGTTTAGGCTTTCTAGCTCTTCCTTTTCTGTCCATTCTTGTCTTGCTTTGGCCCCCTCTTGGTCTTCTCCATTTTTCTCCTAATTTCTTAAATCTGAACGAATTTTGTCTTGGAAATCTTTTACTCACTTTTAACACCTTTTTTGTAAAAGATTAGGAGCAATTCTTAAATTGCAACTAAATCTTTTACTCATCTTAAATTCACCTTGAATTTGAGACGCAGAAAGAATTTTAATTCTTTCTAGCGTTTTTAACACCTTAATTTACAACAAGATAGATACCATCAAAAAATATTCTTCTATCTCTGTTTGAAAGTCTACAAGCTCTTTCTATATTTGATGCAGTTAATCCAACTTCTTCTATATTTATTCCAGTAAGTATGACTTCATCTTTTTTAACATCAACTTTAGTTTTTCCTACTATTTTTCCAATTCTTATGCTTTTTTCTCCAAGAAAGTTTTTTATTAAAACTTTTCCTCCTTTAGCTTCTACAGTTATAGGAAAATGACTATAGAATATTTTCATTCTATATTCAACACCTTCTACAACACCTTTACACATGTTGTTTATATGAGCATTAATTGTTCCAACCATAGCCTTTATCTTTCTCTTTTCTGAAGGAGATTGTATAACAATTGCTGAACCTTCTCTTTCTATGGTTACAGACCTGTTATATCTTGGATCATTGAAATCTCTTTGAATCTGCCCCTTTGGTCCGTTAACTACAACTTTTCTATCCTTTAGTTCAATATTAACATTCTCTGGAATTTCTAATACTTTTTTCATATTATACACCTAATAAACAAAAGCTAAAAGTTTACCTCCTAATTTTTTCTCCTTAGCTTCTCTATGATCTACAACACCGCTTGATGTGGTTAATATTATAATACCCATCAATTTTGTAGGCAAATATCTTTTCTCAAACTTTTCAAATTCTGTATATTTACATGAGTGTCTTGGGCTTATTGATCTACAACTATTTATTTTTCCACTAAGTACTACAGAAATATCTCTTTTGTTAAGTCTGTAACCATCAATATATCCAGCTTTTTTCATTGTGTCTAAAACATTTTTTATTAACTCTGAATTTGGAACTAAACATTCTGATTTTCCTACATTTTCAGCGTTTTTGATTGTTATCATTGCATCTGCTAATAAATTATGTCTCATAAAATCACCTATATTTTTTAAATCCAAGATCCCTGGCAACCTCTCTAAAGCATCTTCTACAGTACATAAGGCCGTAACGTCTTATAATACTTTTCATCATTCCGCATCTAATACATTTGTATGCTCCTTTTCCAATTTTTCTCTTTACTTTCTTTGTCCTCATTTTAAAAAACCTCTGGGTTTTTGAAATCAGAAGGATTTTTATCCTTCTAAATTTACATCAACTTATTCTTCATGCTTCCTTTGTTCAAGAAGTTTTATTCCAAACATTTCTTGTGCAAATTTCTGAGATTCTTCTTTTGTTATAACATGACTTTTTCCAACCTTTCTGTTAATTTTCTTTTTCTTTACTCTATAACCAGGTCTTTCCAAGGTAATACATACATCAAATCCTATTATTCCAATTTTAGGATCATACTCCATTCCAGGAACATCTATGTACTCAGGTATTCCAAATGCAAAATTACCTTTATTGTCGAAACTTGATGCGTTTAAACTATTATTCTTTGCCTTAAGCAATCTCTTAATTAAATCATGAGTACCTTCTCTTATTGTAACAACACATCCCATAGGCTTGCCTTTTGGTACATTAAATGTAGATCTTTTTTTAGTTTTTGATATCTTTATCTTTCTTCCAGAAAGCTGTTCCAACACTTTTTTAGCATTGTCTATATTTGTGGTAACTCCACATCCTACATTCAACACAACTTTCTCTATTCTTATTTCTTTCATTTTATTTTGTTCTGTCATAAATTTTTCACATTTAAAATTTTATTCAAGTTTTATTACAGGATTTTCTTGACCTACTATGAAAACGTAATCTTTCAATGTTTCTATAGTATCGTTCTCAAGTCTGATAACAACTTTATTTGGTTGAGAGCCTCTTACAATAGTATAGTCTTGTAGTTTTCCTATTTTCCCCTTGTTCTTACCGTCTGTTATAAGAACAATAGATTCTCTTTTGAATTGTATAACATCTTTTATCTTTTTGGAAGTTAAGTCAAACACAACAACGTCTCCAGTTTTATAAACGTCTTTGTCAACAATCAAAGTTCTTCCATCATGGAATCCTAATTGAAGTTTTTTATTTCTATTGTAAGATTTTTTAACTATTTTAAGAAGTTTTAGATTAGATTGACTTTTTTCTATAGGTTTTATGCAAAGGCCCTTTTTATCAACCAATACTCTATACAAAGAATCATTTATTGATATAACATCCATAAATCCCAGAGGAAATCTATGATCTGTTCTTACAATATTATCAATTTTCACGTTTTTTTTGCTTAATATTGTTTTAACTTCAGAAATATTTTCAGCTATATTAAGAAAATCCCTCATTGCTACAGCTAATGGAATTGCTTTACTCTTCTTATGAGGGCCGCATGACCCAGTAACTATAAATTTATGGATCTTTTTTTCTGATTTATAGTAGTCTGGAATCAATAATCTTTTTGTATACACCATTCAAACACCTTTTACTTTTTAACTTGTTTTGGAACACTTGTCTCTGGAGATTTTCTTTTTATGAACTTCATTCTATTTTTGTCATCCAAATTAAGCTTTATTATCTTGACGTTGCTAGGGTCTATAGGATCAGTTACCTCCTGACCGCTAACTTTTTTAATTTTAACATTATCAATATAAACAACTAGGGTTTTCAGATTTACTTTTGTAATTTTTCCGCTTTTGCCTCTATGAGATCCTCTCATTACTAAAACTTCATCACCTTTTCTTACAGGTAAAGATCTTTTTTTGTAGTCTTTTCTAAGAGGTTTATCAAGATTAACAGATATCATTTTTTGCCTAACATGGCCTGGAGCGTTCTCTCTATATTTTCTCTGTTTTCTTCTTTGTTTACTTGATATCCAATGTCTTGACCATTCTTTCATTTTAAAAACACCATGTTTTTGAAATTAGCCGAACAAAGTTCGGCTTTCATAAAAATCATCTATACAATCATATATGCAATTTTTCCTATTGCTGAATATTTTTCAACAACCTCTTTTGCAATAACAGATCTTATCTCTGTTCCAACAGGCTCATATGTTTTAGGATTAACTAATACAGCCGCATTATCGCTGAATTTTATCCTTATTCCATCATGTCTTCTGTATTCTTTTTTCTGTCTTACAATAACAGCATGAACTATTTGATGTCTCATTTTTTCCTTTCCTTTCTTAACAGCACAAATTATTACATCAGCAACTCCTGCTCTTGCAAGTCTTCTACGTATTCCCTTGTATTTCAGTACAGATATTAATTCCATTTCTTTTGCTCCTGTATTGTCTGCACATTGAAGCACTGTTCCTAAATTAATACCTTTTGTAACTTTTGCAGATACGTTTTGCATTTTTATATTCACCTTTGAAATTTAATATCCTCTTAATTATTCTTCTCAATTATAACAAAATGCTTTGATTTTGATAGAGGCTTACATTCTGCTATTGAAACAGAATCTCCTCTTTTTGCATTTATACATGAAGGATTATGTACAGATATCTTTGTTCTTCTTCTTTCATATCTTTCATATTTTTGTATTTTTTTGTAATAATTCCATTCAACAACTGCAGTATTGACAGCTCTATCCGATACTACAGTACCTTGGAACATTTTACCTCTAACTCTTAAGCTACCATGCCAAGGGCATTTATCACTATCACAGTTAGCTCTAGGTTTTTTAGCATCCAATCCTATATCTTTTTTAACCATATAATCTCCCTCAATTTTTACCATTTCTTTATTTTTTTCTTTATCCTATCTTCAGGTCTTGAAACCAAATAATTACCATCTATGGTAACTTTTTTACCATCGAGGTCTGTCTTGAATTCAGTCCCTTGTTTAAGTATCTTCTTAACACCCTTTCCAGTTTCAATGGAAAGTGTTTTCATTGTCTCGTCGACAATCTTTCCTTTTATTCCTATATTGTCTTTATTTTTCGAATATACTACAACACAATCCAATCCTATTAGCTCATGTTGTAATATGTTTTTTATGTTTCTCATTTCGAAAACCAATGGTTTTGAAATTAGTAATGAAATACTACTAAACTATGATTCAATCATATTTGATGGAAATCCTTCTTTGATAAGTATTTCTCTTACTCTATCTTTATGATCTCCCTGAAGTTCTATTTCATTATTTTTAAATGTACCTCCGCATGCAAGTTTTGACTTAAGTTTTTTCAAAAGATCTTTAACATCTATCCTGCTTGAGTCAATACCTTTTACTGATGTAACATGTTTTCCATATCGTTTTGCAACAACTGATATCTTTACTTTTTGTGATTCTTTTGCTATAGATTCACATATACACAGTTCTTCTGGCAACCCGCATTTGGAACAAACCATTAAATTACTTCACCTCAACGTTTTGATGCAACTTGTTTTGACACTATTGGCGTCTTTTTTTGCACCTTTTCAGATTTTTTTAAATTAATAACTGTTTTTATTCTAGCTAGAGATTTTCTTATAGCTTTTATTCTACCAGGACTTTTTGCTGTACCTATTTCACTTGCAGCTCTTTCTTTTGAAAGTTCTAGCTTTAACTCGTTTACGTTATCATTTATCTCTTTCTCTGACATCTCTCTTATCTTTTTCATTTTAAGTATAGCCATAAAATCACTCAGATTTTTGCTCAGTTTCAACAGGTTCTTCTCTCTTTATAACTATTTTCTTATCACTGTGTCTGATCATTATACTTACATTGACTGCAACTGCTCCTAATGCAGGTCTTGCAATTGATCGTCCAAATACAACGTCCTTTTCTTTAGGCTCTCCTGATTTTTTAATATAACCTGCAACAAATCTTTCTTTTCTTGCCTTTTCTCCACCAAGCTTACCTTTTATTATTATTTCAACTCCGATAGCTCCTGCATTCATTATACGTTCTAAATAATATTTTCCTAATCTTTTGAAATTTACCCTGTTTTCCAATCCCCCTGCTATACCGTTTGCTACAATATGTGGGTCTAGATCAGGTTCTTGTATTTTTTGAACATCTATCTGAGGATTTTCTATTCCATAGTCCTTTGTTAATTTTTCACTAAGTTCTCTTATTCTCTCTCCTCCAGCACCGATTACCAAACCTGGTGATGTAGTGAAAACTATTATTCTAGTTCCTATAGGAGTGTATTGTATTTCAATCTCACCGCATCTAGAGTCTGCAAAGTATTCTCTGATAAACTCTTTCATGAATACTTGTTCTTTCATTTTTTTGATAAATAATCTCTCTTTCATTTTAAATCAACTTTACCTCTGTATTAATATTATCTCAAGATTTGTTGTCTTCATCTGTGAACCAAAATTTGCTTTTCTTCTCCTTCTTCTAAAATTGCTTCCCATATGTGCAGATGAATGGAAAAACAGTCTTCCTTTTTCCAACCCTAAATTATCTGCATTTTTCTCACAACTATTAAGCAAACTGATAAAAGCTTCTGCAGTTTTTGTATAGTATTTTCCATCTAAGCTTCTTTTCTCTGAAACAAGATCGTTTAAAAATCTCTTTACAACTGTAAGCTTCTTACCTCTCATGAATTTTGAAAGCTTTGCAGATTTTTTCATTGATACTCTAAGATTATTTCCATATGCTCTAGCATGCTTCTCTTCAGGTTTCATTGTATAATGCATAATCATCACTTACTTCAAAGGCACGAATTTAGATGCTCTTGTTGCACCAAATCCAGGAGATCCGTGCTGAACTTTTCTTCTTGTTAACGCAAATTCTCCTAAAACATGACCAATCATTTCCTGTGTAAGTGTAACTGCTTTGTATTCTTTACCATCATATATTCCTATTTTTGTTCCAACTATCTCAGGAAGTACAATCATTTCTCTGTTTTTTGTTCTTATTAGCTTGTCTCCATCCTTTCTTTGTCTTATTTTTTCCAATAGCTTTTTTTGAGCAGAAGTAAGACCTCTTTTCATAGTTCTTCTTTGTCTTGAAGGCAACATTTTTATAAATTCTTCCATAGGTATTGCCCTTAATTCCTCAAATGTCTTTCCTCTGTATACAAAATCTTTTGCCATTTTAAAATCAACTCACTAAATTTTTTAATTATCCTTTATTCTTTTTTCCAGATCTTTTAGCAGCAATCATACCAACCTTTCTTCCAGGTGGTGTATGTCTTGAAACATTCTTTTGTTTTCCAGGTCTTGTCTTTCCACCAAATGGATGGTCTACTGCATTTTTTGCAACAGCTCTTACAGTTGGATACATTTTTCCAAGAGCTTTCATTGCAGTGTATTTATTTCCAGCTTTCATAAATGGTTTTTCTTGTCTACCATATCCTGCGGGTATTCCTACAGTTGCCCTACAATTTGAATTTATAGTAACCTGTTTTCTTGATGGTAGTTCAACAACACATTTATCAACTCCCTTTATAGCTAAAGTTGCAGCTGATCCAGGAGCTCTGCAAAGTTTTCCTCCATCACCAGGTCTAAGTTCAATATTAAATATTCTTGTTCCTTCTGGAACAGCTCCTATATTAACTATATTTCCATTCTGAACATCAGATCCATATGTTATTTTCTGTCCTACAAAAGTTCCTTCACTGGGAATTACTAATTCCTGTTTCCCTTGAAATTCAGCTATAGCTACAGGAGTGTGTTTTCCAGAACTGTGTACAATATCAACAATCTTTCCTTCCTTATTCTCATTTAGACCTGAATATCTGATTTTTCCTATAAATCTATGACTAGGTGAAAGATATTTAGTATTTCCTTTTCCTCTTCTCTGTTGTCTTAAGTTCTTTCCCATTTTTTAACCTCTTAATGAATTAGAAGCATTTATCAAAATGCGACTAAGTCTAAGATTTTTACCCATATATCATCACATTAAACTTTTTCTCCTAAATCAAGTTCATACATTTCTCTAAATCCTGTTTTTTCAAAACAAGTTCCAACAATATCATTATCATATTCAACAACTACTCCATTTCCTTCAGGAGAAAATATTTCACTTTTTTCATCAGAATATCTCTCTGAAGCAAATAGTTTATTTCCAGACATTGTATAAAATGATATTGAACCGTTTTTGGAATAACCTTGTGTTAATACTGGAGATCCAAACTCTTGTGATAATAATTCTAGTAGTCTTCTAGTATCTCCTAATGCATAAACTTTTGTTACCATAATAATCACATTTATATTATTCCAAGTCTTACAGCCAATTCTCCAGCTGCTCCTGCTTCTTTTAGGCGAATGAAAGCCTTTTTCCTATTTTTTTGATCATTATTTACATTAACACCAGCAACCTTTAACTTGAATATCTCTTCAAAACTTCTTTTGATTTCATTCTTGCTAGCGCTTCTTTCAACTATGAAAGTAAGTTTATTTTCACTTTCAATAATTCTGACACATTTTTCAGTCATAAGTACAAATTTCAAAATCTTGTAAGGATCTTCTATTTTCTTCTCATTATCTCTCTTAATCTTCCTCAACTGTCTATCTATTGTTCCTTGAACAGCTTTTTTAACCATATATCATGACACCTATTTGATCTCATTTAGTTTTTGTAATGAATTTTTACTAAAAATTGTAAGTCTTCCAGCAATTGCACCAGGAGCTAATAGTTCTGTATTTTTCTTTTCTAAAAGCTCATCTACAGAAATTACATCAGCACCTGCAATATTCTTTGCTGCTTTTAGTGCATTAGCTTTATTAGACAGTACAAATAAAATTCCTTTTTTCTTTCTATATTTTCTTCCTCTCATCTTTCCTTTTCCAGCTCTTACCTTTTTGTCTTTACACCTTTCTATCTCATTTTCTAATCCAATCTTTTCTAGTAAGTTAAACATATCTTTTGTTTTTGAAACAGATTCTACTGAATTATCTATTATAATAGGTACTTTCTTGTCAAATCTATGACCTCTCTCCTTTACTAAATTTTGGTCAGATGTTGCTGCAATAGCTGATTTTAGTGATAAGAATAACTCTTTTTTATTTATCTCTTGTAGCCAAACTTTTGTAGCTTTAGGAGGATGTGCTCTTCTTCCTTTAGTAGCCTGTGGAACAAATCTTGCTCTCATGGCTAAGTAGGTTCCTGTTGCAGATTTACCATGTATTCTCTTTATTCTAGCCATTTCCTTGTTCATCATACTAAATCTATAATGTCTTTTACCATGATAATGGGCAGATGTTCTTTTACCTGCAAGAAGATTTGTACCATAAGGTTGTCTCCTTGAAGACTGTAAAGATAATACAGCTCTCTTTATCAAGTCAGGTCTATAAGGTGTCTTGAAAACGCTAGGTAAATCCACTTCACCTACACTTTTTCCATCTACATCATAAACATTTACACGCATTTTATGCACCTTGTTTGCTTTCCAATGATATGTATTTCAAATCTATTGGAACTTCTTTCTTTCTAGCTCTTGAAGCTTTCCTAAGTATTAAAAATCTTTTAGTTACTCCTGGAACACTTCCTTCAATTAAAGCATAAACACTCTTTACATTTCCATATCTAAGATAGCCACCTTTTACATTTATTTTAGAAGGATCTTCGTCTATCAGAATAACTCTCTTATTTATTTCTGTTCTTGTATGAAATCCATATTGTCCTGGTAAAGGAACTCTCCAGTCAACTTTTCTAGGTACAGTAGAACCAATAGAACCAGTGTGCCTATGCATCTGCTTATCTTTTCTTGTCTGTATTCTTATCCCATATCTTTTTACAGGACCAGTAAATCCATGACCTTTTGTTATTCCAGAAACATCAATATATTCTCCTTGTTTGAAAATATCCTTTATGCTTATCTCCTTTCCTACAACAGATTCAGCATAGTCCATTTTCCTTTGCAGTTCACCACTTAATGCTAATTCAAATACTTCAGGTCTATTTTTTTTCATACCAGATTTTTTTGGTTGTGAGCATACAAGCAGTCTTATATCATGAATTTTCTCTTTTTTTATTTCTAGTTTAGTTTTTGCAACATATGTTTTTTTATCCAAAGACAAATCTTTAGGAATATTATCAGTCCATTTTTCACCTAATGTCTTTACACCATAAGCATCTTTTTTATAAAATCTTGTTCCAAGAACAAAGAGAGAAGGAGACTCAACAACTGTCACAGGTTTTGAGACAATTTTCCCAAAAGTCTGTGATTTTTGATTCGTATCAATAAATTGAATATGTGTCATTCCTACTTTCCATGCGCCAAATCCAAGTGGCTTAGCATCTGTTGCTGTAGTATGAAAGTTCCAATTAACATCAGGATAGATACGTTTAGCTCTCTTTCTTGGCCAAAATTGCATCGATCCTCTTCTTGGTCTACTATGTTTTGGAATACTTCACACCCATTCGAATTCAATTATTTTGAAGCAAATATAATTTGCTTCAAATATAGCAACCAAAGAAATATTATTTGTTACTCTTTGGATTGCTATACTTTGAAATTAAACTATAAATACTCATTTTACAGTTTTTCACAAACCTACTTTTATCTAAGAACACGCAACATTCTATAGCGAAACAAACTATTATGTAAAAGTTTGTTTAGATGTCAAACAATTCTATTGTTTGAGCAATTCAGTCATATGTAGTATTTTTTGATAACCTGTAGATCTTAAACAAAATGTAGATACTCATTTTATTTAGACGTCAGAAACATAATTGTCTCTGAACGTACTTAGTTTACCATACTTCATCTACTGAATGTCATGAGAGTAATATCAATAAATTCTAAATCAAACTATTTAAACAGATTCTTCTATATTAAGAAGTCCTCTTTTTTGCAAATCTGTTCTATAATCTAACAAAGCATCTATCATTGGTTGTACTCTAGAGGGCTTATCTAATGTTTTAAATCCTGCAACTCTAGCTTCCTCTCCACGATCACCACTATAGATCACTATACAATCATTACCATGTACTTGTTCAATATCTCCAGCTAAATCTCTCCATTTACCATTTAATCCATCAATAATCCAGAATCTTGGATGATATTTATTTTCTTTATCTAATTTTTGCAAAAGTTCAAGAGCTTCTTCATAGCAAGTAGCTTGATGAAAGTTTCCATCTTCAATCCTAGGACTATAAACATTAGTTAAAATTTTTAATGGTACAGGTTCATCGTCTACAGCTATAACATAAATTCCTGCTATCTTTTGTTCTTCTGCCATATTTAACCAACTCTTCTCTTTAATTGTTCAAGTTCGTATCTAATAGTGTAACTATCAATCTCTATACCACCTGGTTTAATTATTGAAAATACTGGATGAGCTATTTTTCCATCTTTAGGATGATAAATGAATAATTCAAATGTTCTGTCAGGCACAAATAACAAAGATCTTTCTGAATCCGGAGTAACTGCTTCAGAATTGCAGCAGGCTATTATTAACGTTCCATATGCTCCATCATTCTCAGCTATCCAGTCTTGTATATTTTCAGAAGATGTATCAGTATCATAAGTCCATTCTTCATCACGAAAACTTCCATGAGCTGATAGTATTCCATAAGGCTTAAGGCCTTGTTGCTTTGCATAAATTTCGCAGTATTGTCTAAAATGATCTCTTGAATAAAATAAAGATTCAAGATATTTGTTTAAAAGTGTATACATTGATTCTTTTGTAAGGCCAATAGATGCTCCAGGATCATCATCAAGACTAAATCTAGCCCTATCCATCATCAAGACCTCCTTAGATATAAACAAATCAACAGTAGGACTTTTTATTAAATTCATTATTTATCAACTTTTATTGTTCCTGTTTGGAAAGGATCTAAATGATCATGATATCCCCATGTTCCGATCTTTGTAAATGTAAATGAAAATGTAGCATTTTCCACAAGTTCGTGACATGCATCAAACATACTTCCAATACATCCACCTGACTCAGGATATCCTGTATGTGTAGGATGTGGATCAGAAGCTGGCCAGTGTGTTTTGCTATCTTTATTCACAAAAGTTACAGTATCACCAGCTCTAATCTGTAAAAATCCTGGATTAAATCCGTTTGATTTTATTTCAACAAAATATTGTGTAGGTCTTGATGAATACGTATAGTAATCATATGCTACATTTGCCTGTGAATTGTCCCTTACTAAAATCCAAACTCCTTTTTGGCAAACATATTCATTTCTAGTAAGACCTATAATTTTATGTTCTCCTTCTAGTCCATAAGGATCTATACAATTTCCTCTTTGTGAATTAGATTCGTAGTAAGTCACTTCAACTGTAGGATTAGCTCTTGCATACACCAAAGGTTGTGATTGAATAGGTTGATTATATTGATAATTATAAGGCGGTTCTAAAACACCGTCATAAAAAGCTAGCTTATTGCTGTATTCGTAATTATTATTATAATACATAGGTTGATTATCTGTAACATATCCTGCAAACATCCATCTTCCATTTGAACAAATATATTGTCCTTTTGGATTTATTCCAAGTATTTTAGTTTCTCCTTCTCTACCACCAGGATCTTCACAATATCGTATATTTGTATAACCATACTGCTGATTAGGATATTGGTAAGAACCTCCATATGCATAAGTAGAAGTATAACCAGTTGAATAAGGATATGAACTGTAAGTATAACCACTAGAATATTGTGCATTATATTGATAAGGAGTGTAGTAAGATGTAGTATAATACGATGGTTGGGTTATAACACCTCCAACAGTAGGATAGTGATAGTAATCAACAGCAGTATTACCATAGCTATATGTCTGGGAATTATATGTTTGTGCATTTGCAGCTATAGCAAAAGCTAACAAAATAAACGTTATAGATAAAATTAATTTTTTCATATTATCACATTTTATTATTGCAAATTAGTTTAATCTGAAAAATATATCAAGCCAAGAGCTCCAGTTGTTAGGAACCATTGGAGATGATGTATAAACATTGTTTTTAAGAGATACTTCTTTAAGCACGAAATTTTCGCTTATAGCTTTTGTCTCTGAAGGAGGCTGTGTCCATATCTCAACCTTTTGTGGAGGTGGTTTAGGAACATTTACAAAAATATCAGTACAGCTTTGGAATTCATTTGATGTAGCAGATTCTGGCCATATTGCACTAGTAGCTCTTGCACATACTCTAAATGATTTGCTTGTAGCACTATTAGGAACTAGAGCTATCTGGTAGTTCTTTGTTTCTCTTGGAGCAAACCCTTGTTCTAATATTCCACTAAATGAATTTCTCCAATCTGTTGGAACATTTTCCATAAATATAGAATATTTTATGTTTGCACCTGCGTTATTTGTAACACTTAGTGTCAGAGGAACAGCAGATCCAGCAGCTGTTTGAACAGAACTTGGCAAAAGTTTTATAGTAGGTTTTTCTGCAATGTATTCGTAATAAAATGTAAGATATTCTACCTGATTATTCAAATCCATTCTCTTTACTCCATTTTGTATCCAATATACAGAAGAATTATCAACAGCTATGTCTCTTACAAAACTCACAATAGGTTCTGATCCTACTCCAGCCATTATTATACTATCATTAATATTATTCAGTACAGCTACTCTTCCAGTTCTACCACCAGTAGCATAAAATATTCCATTTCTTCCAGAAGCACCAACTCTTCCAGAACCTTTTATAATATAGATCATATCTGAATCTTTTTCAGCAACTGTGAAAGGAGATGATATAGTCCTTGAAGATATTTGTGATTCTCCTATTGATTTTATAACAGACCTATTGCTTGACTGTTCTAGCCAATAAATGACGTTGTTTGAAACACTCACGTCTTTTATTCCATTATAAGAATATAGTTTTTCAGGAAGTTGCTCAAAAGTACAGTCTTTTATTGCTCTATATAATCCATCTGCTTGTGAGAAATATATGTAGTTGTCAGAAACACTTATATGATTAGTATAAACGTTCTTAACTATTCTTGTTGGACTAAATCTGATTTTAGAAGAGCATGATATAGATCCTGAAACATCTGACCAATATATATTGCCCCTTGATGTACTATCAACAGCTATTCCTAACCCTCCTTTTATGTTATAAATTACAGAAGATAATGTTAGTTTGTCTACCAGAAGTATTCTATTATCTGCTATAAGATATATGAAGCTAGGATCAACATCTATACCTTTTAGATCATTAGCTCCTACCAAGCTTGCAATATCTGTAGGCAGATCTTGTGTAACTATAAGATTTGATTCATATCTTTTTCCAGGCTGAAGATTATTAGGATTTGGATTTACAGTAAACCTAGCTTCTACATTTTCCAATGAGGCTAATGTTAAAACATCTGTTTCTCCATCAACCTCAATTCTTGCAGACCATCCTTCAGGAACTTCTTTCAGTAAGTAATAAGTATTTGGACCGCAACTTTTGTATGGTATTGGATTTGTTATTCTTACTACATATGTTTCAGGTCTTGCTTCTGTAACCCTTCTCAATGATTCTGAAAGATAATTTAATTTTACAGCAGTTTTCCTAAAAACATTATGTATAAATTGTAGTTCTTTAGATACATTGAATGTTGAGTTACTAACAAGAACAGATATTTTATAATCGGTAAATTTAGTTCCTTCAGCTATCAAAAATCCTGACAATAAATCTATTTGTGCTTTTTGTCCAGGAAGCAACACTAACATTTTACTGTTCACTAATACAGTTCTGCCATCAACTATTACAGGAAATCCAGCATCTCCAAATTGTCTTCCAGGTTCCTTAGTTACATTAATGTTGTAAGCAACACTAACATTCTTATTATTTATTATTGTGATAGGAAAGTCTGCAATCTTAGAATTATCTGTAGATTCTAATCTAAACTCTGCAACATCAACAGGCAATGTACATGTCTCATTTACTAAAGAGAAAATAGGATTTGTTACATTAGAATAAATAGGTCCAGGATATGGTATAGTTCCAACAGGTCCTATGTATATCCACAATCCATTAATACATTGGTACTGTCCTTTTTGATTTATTCCAAATATTCTTATTTCTCCAGGAGCTCCGCTTGGATCAATACAATATGCAGAACTTGCCCCATTTGGGTATAAAGGATTTGTATAATTGTAAGGTCCTCCATATACTAAATTATTTGGAGGTGTGTATGGTTGCTCAACAAATGTAGCAAACCCTACAGTAGCAAATACTGAAATAATAGCAAATATTGATAAATATAGAAAGTATTTTTTGTCCATAAACTCCACCAAATTAAGGGTCAAGTATCCATTGACCATTTATACATATGAAAGGTTGTGGGTTGTTTATGCCAAAATATCTTATCTCTCCTTGTAATCCAGTAGGATTTACACAATGTACTGCTACAGGTTGTTGATAGCTAGGAGGGTTTGCATAAATAATAGGTGGTGGATTTGTTTGTGGTTGGTTTTGCTGTACAGGAGTTTCTCTTATTCCTCCATAAAAATCTAATTTGTTTTGAGTTGGTGATTGTGGCAGTGTTATCACAAAAGGTATCTGTCTTACAAGAACCCAAATACCCTGAGTGCATTGAAATTCGCCTTGTGTTCCAATACCAAATGTTTTTCTCTCACCTTCATATCCATCTGGATCTCTACATGAAAATACTCGTGGATTTGGTGAAGGAATAGGATTTACATAAGGTGTAGGTCCTCCATAAACATTGTTGTTAGGAGGTGTATAAGTTGGATTTGGTAATCCTCCAAAAGATGGTGTTGTTGAAGTATAATATTGTGGTGCATTGTAGTTAGTATAATCATAATAAGAAGATTTTGTAGTGTAAGTAGAGTAACATGAGTTATAGTAATAGCATGAGTCATACGAATTATAGTCATAATAGCCGTAAGACGAATATGGTGTATAAGAATATGAATAATAAGGAGTGAAAGAGTAATAATCATAGTTATTGTAGCCAGAATACGAGTTTCCGTAATCAGAATAATATGT
>JACRAC010000053.1 GCA_016213555.1 Candidatus Aenigmatarchaeota archaeon
TCTGAAGAAATCCTTAGTATTTTGGGTGATTTTGTGTACAGATACGAAGATAAGTCGCTAAAATTGCGTTGGTAAACGCAAGTGGCAAAATGAATTAGGTGAAAGAAATAGTTTTAGAAAGTGGCGAAGTTAAGTATATAATTTTTTCATAGTCCTGATCAATAGGATAGACGAATTATTAAGATCTAAGGATCTTAATACAGAGATCTTTGAACCACATGCCTTGTTTTCAGAGTATTTCTCGATATTTTTATTTTTAATGCCATGAAATACAGCTATGATACTTTTGTAAAATAGCAGTGAGAATGGATATACCATTCTATTATTAGAAAACAGGCTAAAATAACCTGTAGATTGGTTTTCCAACAACAATGGCATTCCACTTAACGTCAATGCTAATTGGAATTTCAATAATTTCGATAATCACAATGACAATCTAGGTTGTTTGTTCGCTAATGATTTACTGTTGATCACCCAAAAGAAATATTTCTTTGGGATCTCAAAGACATTGAAGATGTCTTTGAGCAGGACTATTTTATGCTTGATGATAAAATGTCTTATACACAATTGTTTCAGAAAACTTATGACTTAGTTAAATGGATTTATCCTACTATAAATAAATTTCCAAAATCTCAGAGATTTGTGTTAGTCCAGAGAATTGAAAATTTGAGTTTTGAATT
Organism: Candidatus Aenigmatarchaeota archaeon; assembly: GCA_016213555.1. Lineage (GTDB taxonomy): Archaea > Aenigmatarchaeota > Aenigmatarchaeia > GW2011-AR5 > JACRAC01 > JACRAC01. Next base: position 681 of record JACRAC010000053.1, read on the forward strand.
GCTTGAAGATGTTGTAGAAATAATGTACAAGGATAATAAAATTCTTAGAAAAAATATTGTTATTAAATCTCATAAGCTTAGAATTCTTCTTAGAATAAGTAAAGACATGTCATTTCTTCCATACTCTAGATATGAATATGGGGTTAAACTTATTCATGAAATACGAGAGATTGCTGACAAAGAGGGTATGATAAAAGATGAAAATTTACAACGATTTATATGATGAACTCTGTTCTTTTAGAAATCTTTATTTAGCTTTTAAGAAAGCTAAAAAGAACAAAAGATTTAAGAAAGGTGTTGGAGAGTTTGAGCTGAATTTGGAAGGAGAGTTATTCAAGCTGCAAAAAGAATTAAGGAAACAATCTTACGACTCTAAACAGCTTAGAAAATTCATAATAAGAGATCCAAAATCCCGTGTAATCCATGCTTCTGATTTTAGGGATAGAGTAGTCCATCATGCTCTTGTAAATATTATTCAGCCAATATTTGAACCTGCTTTTATCTATGATTCTTTTGCAAATCAAAAGAATAAAGGAACCCATAAAGCCTTGGATAGATTTGATAAATTCAAAAGAAAAGTTTCCAATAATGGCAAGCTTATTAGAAATGCTAAATATTCCAGTCAAGTTGTTGGATATGTTCTCAAAGCTGATATCAAGCATTATTTTCAGACAGTTGATCATGAAATTCTTTTGTCTACTATAAAAAATAAAATAAAAGATGAGAAAGTAATTTGGCTGATAAAGAAAATCCTGAGCAATCATACTAGTGAAGAAATAGACAAAGGAATGCCTTTAGGCAATCTCACTTCACAATTCTTTGCAAATGTTTATCTGAATGAACTGGATTATTTTATCAAGCATCAGCTGAAAGCAAAATATTATATCAGATATGTTGATGATTTTGTCCTGCTTGATAGGTCTAAACAAGTTTTGGAAGAGCAGATGAAGCAAATTAGTGATTTCCTTCAAGATAAGCTGAAATTAGAGCTTCATCCAGACAAATCCAAAATATTTCCTATTTATCAAGGCACTTCATTTTTAGGCTTCAGAGTGTTCTATCATCATAGATTATTGAAGAAAAGTAATATTAGACATTTTAGAAGAAAATTAAAAGAATTTGAAATATTAAAGGAAAAACAACTCATTTCAGATGATAAAATCCAAGAGAGTATAGATGGCTGGTTAACACATGCTGATTATGGAAATACCTATAAGCTAAGAAAAGCATTTTTTAAGAATTCAATTTAACTGTTAGCAATCAGGATGCCTTTCTTTATGTAGTTTTTTAAGATCTATTTTATCACGGTCTTGTGCAACTTTTGTGACTTTTTTCATATATGTTACAACATCTATTGGAAACTTTCCTAATGTAGTTTCTCCAGAAAGCATTACAGCATCTGCTCCCTCTACAACAGCTGTATAAACATCATTAACATCAGCTCTGCTAGGTCTTTTATTCTCAAGCATAGATTCCATCATTTGCGTAGCTACTATACAAAATTTCTTTTTTCTATTGCACAGCTTTACTATTTGCTCCTGTATAAGTGGGATATATTCAATAGGAACATTTACTCCTAAATCTCCTCTAGCAATCATGATACCGTCTCCTGCATCTACAATTGCCTCAATATTTTCAACAGCTTCATGATTTTCTATTTTTGATATTATTTTTATCATTGAAGATCCTAGCAGCTGCCGCGCCTCTTCCACATCCTTAGCGCTTTTTACATGTGACAATGCTAAATAATCAACTTTTTTTTCAACAGCAAGTTTTATTATTTCCTTATCAAATTCTGTTATAGCTCCTTCTTCAGAAGTTACAAATTCAGCAGCAACAGATTTTCTAGGTTTTATTACACAATCTTCAAGAACCTCGCATTTTACTCCATCAAGACCTTTTTCAACAATTTTTATCTCACAGTTTCCATCATCAATAAGAATTGTAGATCCAACTACTAGCTTTCTAAGCATTGTTCCGTTTGAGAGCTTTATTCTATTTGGTCCAGCTCTTCTTGAAAGATAAAGTATATCTCCTTTCTTAAATTTCACAGCTTTTTCAACATTGCTTATCCTAACTTCAGGTCCTCTAAGATCAACAAGTATTTTAATATTCATATTATGTTTTTCATTAATCCTCCTAGCAGTATCTATTCTATTTTCTTGTATTTCAATAGTCTCATGAGAAAAATTTATTCTTGCAATGTTCATGCCTTTTTTTGCCATGCTTAGCATAATATCTTCTTTCTGAGAAGCAGGTCCTATAGTCGCAATTATAGATGTCGTCATTGCATAATATTTCTCAGTTCAGTATTTAACCTTTTTGGAAATATTTTGTAATTATTAAAGAATACTAAACTCTGACTAATGGATATATAATCATGCTTGTATCTGCAGGTGCTTTGAAATCTCTGATTTCTCTTAATGGTTGATTGTTTTCAACATTTGCCGGCAAGACAGCTACATAAAAGTTACCTCTTCCACCAGACAAATAAAAAGGTCTTCCAGGAAGCCGTTCAAAATTACCAACAACTCTTCCAAGATGACTTTCAAAAGCCAGTTGAGTTCTTGTTGATCCATCAACACAGAATAAATAAGCCATCCTATCCATTACAACCCCTTTAATAAATAGGTGTAGAAAATTATTTAACCGTTATATGCAGATTTTTTGCATACAAATGAAGCATGTTTATAAAGAACGAAGTGCTCAAGTGAACTAGCGGAATCCGTAAGATTATTAAATCCTGAATACATGCTTGGCGTTTTCTTCTGCTTTCTGGATAACATCTTCCTTCTTTATTTTCTTTACGTCAGCTATCACTTCAGAAGATTTTTCAATATTCCAAGGTCTGTTTCTTTTGCCCTTTTCCTCGTTTGGAATGTTAGGAGTATCTGGATCAAGCCACGGTGAATCAGTCTCTAATAGCATTTGTTTCATCGGTGTCAATGCAGCTAATCTAGGATGCTTCTTTGTATAGTACATATTTGTTGCAAATGATATGTAGTATCCTCTTTCTAAAGCCTGTTTTAGATGTGTTTCGCTTCCAGAAAAACAATGCAATACAACATTAGGAATTTTATATCTTGCTAGCACTTCTAAGGCATCATCAAATGCATCTCTTATATGTACAACAACAGGCAATTCTATTTCAATCGCAAATTCTATGAACTTTTCAAACAATATCTTCTGCTTTAATCTACTTTCATCGTCCTTTGTCCAAAAATAATCTAATCCTATTTCTCCAATACCAGCAATATCAAACCTACTCCCTCTTAATTGCTCTATATATTCGTCAATCTCATCTTCATCATAGTCATTTACATGATTTGGATGAAATCCAGCACAGACATACACAAAGTCTTTATTTGCATTCCTTAGAGCCATAGCACTTCCAAGTTCTTCAGGATCAGCAACACTTACTATAATTGCCTTCATTCCTCTTCGTTTAGCCTCATCTATAATTTCTTGGGAATTCTCTAGCAAATCAATATGGCAATGTACATCTATCATATTATCAGACTTATTTGTATTATCTGATTTAAATCTTGGAATAAGAAATAACTATTAGTGATGAGTATGAAAGTTGATGAAATAAAATTTCAGTTCAAAGATGAATGGGTATTGGTTGATGTCAGTAGGGTTGATGAAAATGGAGATGTTATTGAAGGTACAGTAATAGCACATAGTAAAAACAGAGATGATATTTATGACAGATTAAAAAGTACAAAAGACGATGCTCATGTAGCCATTTTTTATACTGGCAAAATGCCTAAAATAGCGTATTTGCCAAGTATGTGGATTGAGAAATAAAAGTTTCTATATAAATTTCAGTATTAAATATTAAGCATGATAAACAAGAAAATAATATTTACTGGAGAATTCTTTACAAAACTTGTTCAAAGGCAGATTTTTGATATCTTTGACAATATGGAAAATTGTGTAAAAGAAATAGAAAGAAAAATGAAAGAGGAATCTATCATAATAGATAATCCAAATTATGAAAATCAAAAATGGTGCCTATTTACATTAAAAAATATAGGACTGGTAAAAGTTCCTTTTGTTGAAACCCAAAGAGAAGTTATTGCCATAACAATAGCACATCCTGTTACAGATCAAATATGTCATGATGCTTTTAATGTATTAAGAAGAGATAAATAAGTAATAGAGAATATTATATATAGGTAATTATCATGAAAAACAATATTTGTATTAAATGCGGTTCAAAAAACCTGAAAGAGAATGAAAAGGAGTTTACATTTACATTTCCAAATCCAGGTACTGTAGTAGTTAAGCAATTATGTGAAGAATGTCAGGATTGTGGCGAAACATATCTTGATGAGCATCAAGCAATAGATCTTGCAAGAAAAGTAGATAATAGCAAAAAGAAGTTAGATTAAATATAATTTCTATTTCTCTATAAAATTTAAAATATAATGCCAAGTAGATCTCATGGAAAGGCCCTTATCTGTTACTCTATCAGCTTTGATTTATGAGGATAAAATCCTTCTGATAAAAAGAATAAAGGGAAACTTTCCAGGATTATGGGGACTTCCTGGAGGAAAGATAGAGTCAAATGAACATATACAGTCTTCAGCAGTACGTGAGATTTTGGAAGAATCAGGAATAGAGTCTGAGTTCAAATCTCATTTAGGAGTTGTCTCTGAACATATTATAGAAAAAGATGACTTGCAGCATATAATTCTCCATATATGTGAATTAAAGCCGCTTTCTTTTGAATTAAAACAGGGAATAGAAGGCGAATTAAAATGGTTTGATCTTGATTCTTTAGATCTTCATAAAGAGGAAATTATTGCAAGTGATCTGATGATGATAGAGCATTTGGTAAAGAAAAAAGACAGCTTATATTACAATAGTGTTTTAGAAAAGATAGAAGGTAAATATTTTCTAAAGAAGTTTGAATCTTTGGAGAAAAAGCAGGAAAAAATAATAATAGATATAGGATCTTACACAGTTAAAGTGTATTTATGTACAAAAGATAAAACTAGCTCATTATTCCAAAAATCTATAAGATTAAAAGAGAATTTTAGCCCTGATTTTGGAATAAGTGATAATGTAAAAAGAGAATTATTCAACATAATAAATTCTATAAAAACCAGATACGATAATGAAATAAAAATATATTCTACTGCAGTATTTAGAGATATGCAAGAAAACATGAAGAAAGATTTTGAAAAAGAATTCTACAATACAACAGGATTAAATTTGAATATTATAGATCAAGATAAGGAAAGCTATTATTTGCAGTTGGCTTTGATAGGAAGATGTTCTATACAAGAACCAATTTTGCTCATGAATACTGGAGGCGGCTCAACTCAAGTTATATTAGTAAAGGAAAAGAAACCTCTGGAAAAAATAAATATTCAGATAGGTGTAGGAACCATCAATACTTTATTTCCATCAATAAAGGAGCAGATTTCTAATATAAATATAGATGATATTGTCAATTACGTGAAGAAAAATGTTCCAGAGATTTCTACAAAAGCAAAGTTAGCTTTCAATACAGGAGGAGAACTTTCTTTTATGAGACTGACAAAATATCCTATCACTCAAAATACTTTATTTCAAGATGTAGATCATCCTAGTTTAATTCCTATAGAAGCTTTTGGAAAAAAGAATATAGATATATTTCATTCAGTAAGTTTGTCTGAATTAGAATCATTAATGCCAGAAAATCCAAGTTGGATGCATGGAACACGTGCATATTTAGCAATAAGCCAAGCAATCTGTGAAAAATATGGCGTAGAAACCATCATACCTTCAGATTCAAATATAATTCATGGAATAGTTAGAAGTGAGTTTAGTTAGCGTCTTATATATTGTGAAGTATCAGGACCAACTCCTAGTCATCTTAGTGGAATTCCTACATGATCTTCAACATAGCTAACAAAAGTTTTCAAAGCTTTTGGCATTTTATTGTAGTCTCTCATTTCAGATAGGTCTTCAGTAAATGAATCAAGATGTTCATACACAGGAACAACTCTTCTATATCTATCTACAGTTGTAGGAACATAATCTATCCGTTCTCCATCTAACTCATATCCTACAACTACAGGAATTTTTTCAGATCTTGTTCTAGAAAATAATGCCAAATCATCACATTTATTAAGTACAAGATAATCTAGATCCATAATTTTTGCTGCATGTCTAAGTACTACTAAATCCAAGGCTCCAATTCTTCTAGGCCTTTCTGTAGTACTTCCATACTCTTCACTTAACATTCTTAATGCAATTCCAACTTGTAGAGGATCATCAGATCTTAACAACTCATCTAAATTATGGTAATATGCAGTTTTTTCAGACTCTTTTTTATGAGCATTTCCACCATCTTCCATACAATACTCTTCAGATCTTGGTCCTCCAAATTCAGATGGAAAAGGTCCATTACCAACAGCTGAAAATAGTGCTTTTGCAACTCCTACTATTTCAAATTCAGAATCTAGAGGAATACCAAATAATAGTGAGTAAGCAGGAAGTGTATGTGTAGCAGTATTATATGGATATGTTCCAAGCAAAGGATCTAATAAAAATGCTTGTGCGCCTTCTAACAAAACATTTCCTTCTTCAGCTTTTCTTCTTAAAAATAAAGGATCTCTCTCAACATATTTACTCATTCTTTCTAGCAATTCGCTGAAAACTCTTGTAAAGTACTCTTTTTTCATTAATTTTTGAAACTCTTCTTTTTCTTTATTATTCAACTTAAGATTATTTACATCTACTCTATACATAGTAGCTACTTGATTAATAGTAGTCCATGTTCTTTGGAAGTTTTCATGCATGACGTCAATATATTCAGAACTATCCATCAAATTTCCTAGTGTAACAGCTGCTAAATGATCTCCATACATTCTCATCGCTCTATCAGCAACAGCAGGACTTATTCCATTTCCAGTGCTTGCTACTGTTCTTCCGAAAAGTCTATCTAATAGAATATGATGTGGCTGTACAATAGTAACTTGATCTGATATATGTAATCTTCCGTCTAACTTGGCTCCTTTAGATTGAGCATCATCAATTTCTGTTAAAGTTTTTCCAATATTAAATATACACCCAGGAAATATTCCTAGATCCACATCATTGAATACTCCAGAAGGTAGTTGATGTGATTTGAAATCTATATCGCCTATCCTTACAGTATGTCCTGCATTGCTTCCTCCAGCAAATCTTCCAACTAGTTTATGATTTTCATTAGAAAGAGACCATGAAGTTTCTTTGCCTTTTCCTTCATCTCCTCGCTGAGTGCCTCCTATAATTTTAACTTTATTAGCCATGATAAAGAATAGTAGAAACGTTATTGTTCTTAAATTGATCTAAATATCCTATTTTCTAAACTTTGTAACATCTATCCCAAGATCACTTGGACCAAATCCTTCTGGTAATAGCTCATTTATAGAAGTAATTATAATTCTATTCTCTGTTTTGTCTGGTTCTGATGTGGATAAAATAATTTCTATATCTGATCCAGCTATCTGTGAAAACTCATATATAACTTGCCTGCAGCTTCCACAAGGTGCAGTTATTTGTTTGGTTGGTTCATCTCCAACCTTTGCTACAACAGCTATTGACTTGTATACTCTAAATCCCATTGCATTTGCTCTTAGGATAGCGGCTCTTTCTGCACATATACTATCAGGGTATGCAGAATTCTCTACATTGGCTCCTGTTATTATCCTATCAGAAGATGTTAGCAAAGCAGCGCCTACTTTAAAATTAGAATAAGGACTGTATGCATCTTCGGTTGCAAAATAAGCTGAATCAACAAGTTTTCTCTGTATTTCAGTTAAGTCTGCGTAATTGGTTTCTTTCATTAGATTTTAATGTCAAGATGTTTTTAAATTCTATTATTTCAAACCTTACTCATGGAATCTCCTTTTGCCAAGCGAATGGCATGTGTAACATCACCAATAAGAGAGCTTGTTGCTACAGCAAAACAACTTGAGAAAAGCGGTAAGCATGTGTTGTATGCAAATACAGGAGACCCTTTAAGATACGATTTTGATCCTCCTCCTTCTGTTGTAAAAGGCTTGATGAAAGCTGTAAAAAATAGGCATAACTATTATGCAGATTCTCAAGGAGAGCTTGATTGTAGAGAAGCTATATCTAAAAGAGAAAAAAGAGTAAATAATATTCATGTAGATCCAAACAACATTATTATAACTGATGGTGTATCAGAAGCCCTATCCTTTCTAACTTCAATTCTTATAGAAAGTCAGAGTGAAGCATTATTGCCAGGACCAAGTTATCCTCCTTACATTACTAGGATAGAGTTCTTTGATGGCAGATGCAATTTCTATAAAACTATTGAAGAAGATGGATGGCAGCCGTCTGTAGAAAATATAGAGAAAAAAATTACTGATAAAACAAAATTTCTTTTAGTTATAAATCCAAATAATCCAACAGGAGCTGTTTATAGTAAGAAAACATTGAAAGAAATAATAAACTTAGCTGGACAGCACAATCTTACTTTAGTTTCTGATGAAATATATGATCTTCTAACATTTGATGCTCGCTTGGTAAGTATCTCTTCTCTTTGCAAAGA
>JACRAC010000054.1 GCA_016213555.1 Candidatus Aenigmatarchaeota archaeon
CTAGATTTCTTATAATCTGGGTGTTTTCTTGTCATGTTGGATTGTTTTGCTGATAAGATATGAGATTCTTTTCTTAGTTTTAGATAGTGCTCGTATCTTCTTTGGTCAAGTTCTTTGTTTTCTATTGCATCTTTGATTGCACAGCCAGGCTCGCTTTTATGATTGCAGTTTTTGAATTTGCATAATAGAGAAATATCTTCAATATCTTTGAAAGCATCTGCTAGATCATTTCCCTTAAACCATAGCTGTATTTCATCCATTCCAGGATTGTCTATAATTATACCACCATTTGGAAATACTATCATTTCACGATAAGTTGTAGTATGTCTTCCTTGGTTGTCAGATTCTCTTACAGCTCCTGTTTTCTGACGCTCAATACCAAGAAGTTTATTGATAATAGTCGACTTGCCTACACCTGAAGACCCAATTATAGCTATTGTCTTGCCCTTTAATAAATATTGCTTAAGTATATCCAATTTGTTGCTTTCTGCGCTCAATAAATGTATAGGAATCTCTTGAGAAAGTTTTCTTACTTCTTCCATTTTTTCATTAATGTTATCACAAAGATCTGATTTGTTTAATATTATAACTGGCTTTGCTCCACTCTCTGACACTAAAGTAAGATACCTTTCAATCAATTGGATGTTAAATTCTTTGTCAAGACCTGATACAATCCAAACAATATCTACGTTTGACACTATAATCTGTTCTTCTATAGTTTTGCCTGCAACTTTTCTGGAAATTTTACTCTTTCTTGGAAGAACTGCTTGAATAACTCCTATATCATTAGAATCTTTTATCACTACCCAATCACCGACAACTGGATATGCTTCTTTTTCATGTGTAAATCTGAATTTGCCAGATATTTTTACATTAATTTCGCCTAGTTCAGTAAGTGCAATATAAGTTTTCCTTCTAACCTGGGTTATACGGCCAGGAATAAATCCTTTAATCTTATACGGACTAAAGTTATCTTTGAAGAATAAATCCCAGCCAATTGTTTCAAGCTCTATATTTTCTTGCTTCATAAGAAGTATTCTATTAAAATACTATAAAAAATGATAGAGCATATGAATATATAGTATATAGCATAATAAACTAAATAATATTTGCTATATGCTATATACAGAATGCATAATTATGTTCTAAATTGTTATGCATTTTACTATAGTTTAAGAAACTAGTGCTGTACTTTAAAATCAGCATCAGTCTGTACCATTCTATAATTGTTGTTATCCCTGACTTTAAACAAAACATTATAGTTTCCTTCTGTCATGGTTTTTGCATCTATAGGAACCTGACAAAGCATTCTTCTATCACTTTTTACAGACATTGCAGTACTTGCTCCTGAAAGTACAGTAGTTCCATTTTCATCAGTAACGTTTGTATAGCATGTTGCAGACCAATTACCTTCAACAGTGCTGAAGTTTGTAGATTTTGCTGCAAGATAAGAAAGACTTTTTATTGTAGTAGATCCAATTCTATCACACAGACTTTCATCTGCTAGATTAGGGCTTGTTTTACAGAAAACAATCTCGCCCAACGATACATTATCAGAATAATTAACCTCATTAGTAGGAGTTGTATATTGACCAATACATCCTGCTACTACTGCTATAGAAACCAATGACAATATAATTAATATGTTTATGATATTAGATCTCATTACAACACCATTGCTGATGTAAGAAAAATTAACTATATACATATTAAGACTTTGCATTTATTTATAACATTATTTTTAACCACTAAGTAAAATAAACATTTAAGTATTTTCTAGAGAATCTAATAATATGACAGAAACATTAGAATCAAAATTATGCTCAGTATGCCAGAAAGCCATGTATGAAAAAGAAGTAAAGGGAATACTGATAGACGTATGCGACCTTCATGGAGTATGGTTAGATAGAGGAGAATTAAATCATCTTCTTCAAGAATTCAAGCAAGAAGGATTTGCAGATTCATTTTCCCTAGGAGTAAGAAAAGTAATGAGAGGAATAAACTACTAATTTACTGAGAAGAAATATCTTTTCTTTCAAGAGTTCCTAAAGAGTGTTGTATATCAAAGTCAGCCTTTTCTAATTTACTAACCTTTCTATCTTTACCAGCAACATTTTCATCAAATACTACAAAAGGATATTGTACACTTCCACCAAGTTCAGTTGGATAAAATCCAGTTCTTAGAGGAGTAAAAACGTCAGTCGCAAGATCATACCAAGTTCCTATTTTCTCGCCAGATCTATTTTTAGCATCTCTTCTGCGTATTACAGTAACATTATTTCTAAAAGGAACTCCATTTGCATAATGTCCTTCATGTACTAGTTGCTCTCCCATTTCATATGGAGCTGGATTTCCTCTTGCAGCCATAACAACTTTTTCTATCTTGTCAGAAAATAAGTTATCTTCTCTTGATCCGTAGTAATCCATGTCTTCTAGTCTTCTATAAAGTCCAGAAGACCATCTTAGTTGCTGTTCTTCATAACTAGGAATTCTTCCATTTGCCTGAACATTAGTAGAATCACCATCTTTTTCAGAAGGAATTTTATACGTATTTGTATCATCAAGACTTTTTACATTAGGACTATTAGGTGTAGGTCTTTGTTGTGATTCTGCATACATAGCACCAAAAGATATATACTTAATGCTAGTTTTCTAACCTTTTGCTCTAAATCACGTAAAGCCATTATAACACCTATAAACATATATCTCTGAAAGGACTATATAAAGATTTCTATATTTGTTACATTTAAATAGTAACTGAAATACACTATTAACATTTGTCTAGACGTAGTAATATATTGTTAAAAATATCAAATTCTAAGAAAAAAATTCTTTAAGAATAAATGATCTAAAATAATATTTATGTCTATAACTTTTAGATACAAAAAGACAGTATGGTTAGGAAATGAAGAAAGATATGTTCCAATGGTTCCCATAACATTGATTGGAAAAGAAGAATCATTTGATACCTTTGGATTGCTAGACTCTGGCGCAGATTTATCAGTATTACCAAAAGAAGTAGCAGAAATCATAGGAGTTACTATAGATGAAAAAACAAAAGAGCCCATAAGAGGTGTATCAGGAAATTCTAATGCATTTAGAAGTAATATATCAGCTTCTATAAACTTAGGGTATGAAAGATTTAATTTTAAATTACCAATCATGATTCTAGAGGAAAATTCTGGTATACCAGTAATATTAGGAAGACAAGGATTTTTCGAAAATTTTGACATTACTTTTAAGGAAAATAAGAAAAAAGTTATTATAAAGAAATCTAGTTAACCAGAATCATAGTTTTTTTATCAGGAATCATTGTTACTAATGCTTTCTTTTTTGGGTATAATAATTTCGTGTCGTTGTATACCTTTTTAACATCTTTTCCATGTGTAATAATTTTCTCGTCTACTATCGATATCCATTCTCCTACATATTTGTTAAGGTTTGTATTCATGAAGAAATCTACATTTTTTTTATCCATAATTATAGATAGATATATATGTATATATATGAAAAATTCTATCTTCTTTTTCCAGCTTCAAAGCTTCCAGAAAGCCTTCTAAATCTTATCCACATGTCTTCTCTAGCTTTTCTATCTTCAACTCTAACTCTTGTTTTATAGAATTCTTCCACACCTTCTCTAAAATATTCAGTATCTGAACCATCTTTTTTGTTGAAAAACCATACAAAAAATTGTGCAGCTGATTGAAGATACATATGAGGAAAGTTTGCAGGAAATATATCAGAATATACAACCTTTATAGGGTCTGTTTCAGTTGAAGGAAAATCAAGAAGCACTTCCAAAGATTCTCTTATATCTTTTGGAGAAAATCCTTTTTTCCTCATCATATTTCCTATATAGCGCAAATGGCTTGTAAAGTAAGTATCAGTTAAAGAGCCGTCATATAGTCTCTCATGAAGTCTATCTAAAATTATTTCATATCTATGTTTGTCATCAGATCTGTGAATAGCATTAGAAGTGCTTTTAGCATGATCTTTGTAAACGTCCTTAAATTCAATAAGCTTTTCCAAAAGCATTTTATATGTAGCATCAGAATCATCTGTCCATTGACTTATTTCTCCTAGAGAAATATTTTCATCTTTTGTAGTTGTATCAAGCTGATTAAGGCTAGTTTGCTCTCCGATCTTTTTGTAAAATTCAGAAAGTTCGTCAACAAGCTGTCTAATATATTTTGTATTTGCAGATGATACAATAACAACATTTCCTTCATATTCCAAGAATTTTCTAACATGCTGAAATACATGAGGATTTGTAATCTCTCTTGAAAAAGTATCATGCGTAGTTAGTATAATATGGCTAAGCGGTCTATCTCTTGTAACAGGTCTTAGTACAGAAATTCTTCCAGGTTCCTTTACCTCTATTTTTCCTGCTACTTTTGCTGTGCATACAACAGCTTCATTATAAGGAGCATCAATCAAAGCAACCCTTCTAAAATCAGCATAAGGATTTTTTCCAGATTTTACAGTAACATTTTTTCCAGAAAGTCCAAACTCATAGTCATATGATCCAAGATGCAAAGGAGCATCCATTTGTAAAAAATCTATTCCAACACCAGACGTTTCAGAAGCTTCGAAAAATAGTTCTTCAGCAAATACATCTCCTATTATTCTAAATAGCGCATACTTAGGATCTTGTCTGTGTATTGCTGTATAGTCAGAAGCAGCTTGTACTATATCATATCTTTCAGGAAAATGTCTTGGCTTCCATCTTACAATTCCTCCAAGCTCATAAGAAAGCTCTTCAACTCTATCATTGAACTTAAAAGGCCTTAAAAAATCTTGATATTGAAATCGCATTAATATTAATTAATAGAAAAAAGCTTAAAAACTATCTTCTATATGTTTGTTGGCCATACTCTTCTCCTAGCAGGAGTAAATATATGATATTTTTCATCTCCTTCAAGCTCCATCAGTATTCTCTTAATAATAGCTTTAGCTGGATCTGGGAACAATTTTACTCTATCAACCATATCTTTGTAGTTTTCAAAAGGTTTTTTTCTTCTTTCATCTAAAATATCTTGAACATGTTTCTTGCCAATGCCAGGTATTAACTCCAATTGATGCATTCTAGGAGTAACTATTGTAGATTTATTAAAAAATTCTACAAATCTAGCTTCTTCCTCAGCAACCAATTTAGTAACAAATTGATTAAGCATGTTTTTTCCAAAATTAGTCAAGTCAGCATATACTAAAGATCTTTTAATATATCTTATTTTATCACGAGGTCCAGACCCTATATAAACCTCTTCCTCAGGTTTTAGGGTAATTCCCTCTTTTGGAACCAATTCTAAAAGAGAAAAATGTTTTCCCAAAGCTTGAGCTACTGGTTCAGGATGCCTTCTATCAGCATAACCTTGTGGCAAAAAGTCTAATATAATACAATTTTCTTCTTTAGTCATGTTAAAATCACTTTATGATTTTGACAATTAAACAGATAAATCTGTTTAAAGTATCTAAACCCCTACATTTATTTAATAAACCTTCCTTAATGTAATTAAATCTAAAATTACACCCCAATTTATACCAGTTATTTATCTTCCAAGCTATTTATAGCAAACTCATTTAACAATATGTTAATTTGTATTAAAAAATAAAGTAATATAGAAAGACAATTTAATTCTTTCTATTATATATTTATTATGTCGTCTAATCCTTTCAAAAAAACATTTGTTGTAGATACAAGCGTTATATTTCATGATCCATTTTTCTACAAAAATTTTGGAGACAATGATATAGTAATTCCAGGAGAAGTTTTTGGAGAAATTGATAAATATAAAACAGAACCTAGTTTTAGAGGAAAGGCTGCAAGATCTTTCGCAAGAACTCTTGAAAGTCTTCAGAGACAAGGAAATCTAAGAGAAGGAGTTCCTCATTCTGAAAATAGCGGAAAAATATACGTAAGTCTAGAGGATGATTTAAGAGGATTTCCAGGATTGAAAAGATTAGGATTAGGAGACTCTGACACTAGAATAATAGAAACTGCATATGCGTTGCAGAAAAAATTTAGCGAGAAGGCAGACGATAAAGATAAGAAAGATATATCAGGACATGTAGTGATAGTTCTTTCAAAAGATAGAAATCTGAGAATTGCCGCAGGATTATTGAATATTTTTACAGAGGATTATAGATATGATAGAGTAGATCCAGAAAATATATACTATGGAATAAAAAGAGTTGATTTTACAGTTGATGATGGAATGAAGATATATGACGTGGAAGAATTCTCGTCTTTAACTCCAAATGAATTTGTTATAGATTCAAATGATTCTGTATTTGAAGCCATCAATATAGGAGGAAGAAAGAAAAGAATTTTAAGAAGCTTGACTAGTCACGAAGCATTTGGAATATCTGGAAAAAATCCTGAACAAATAGCTGCATTGTATGTTCTTATGAATCCTGGAATACAATTGGTCACACTTTTTGGTGAAGCAGGTACAGGAAAAACTCTTTTGGCGCTTGCAGCAGGACTTCAGCAGGTCTATGTTCCTACGTTAAATAAAGAGACTAGATATTATAACAGATTATTTGCAGCAAAGCCAATAGTACCTGTAGGAAACGATATAGGATTTCTTCCAGGATTAAAAGAGTCTAAACTACTCCCATGGCTTCAGCCTATATTTGATAATCTCGAGAGTCTTATAGAAATCAAAAAAAATGCAGGAGAGGATATATACAGATCACAAGGTAAAAAGCCAAAAAAAGTTGAGACAGCATTGCAGTTTTATGAAATGCTTGCAGCTTTGGATTTGATACAACTTGAAGCAATGACATATGTAAGAGGAAGAAACATAGCAAGGCAATATATGATAATAGACGAAGCTCAAAATCTTACTCCACACGAGGTCAAAACAATATTGACAAGAGCAGGAGAAGGAACAAAGGTAGTGTTTACAGGAGATCCGTATCAAATAGATAGACAGTATTTAGATCCTTATAGCAATGGAATGAGTTTTCTAAGCAAAAAATTCAGAGGATGGCCAAAGTATGCAAGTATCCAGTTCAACAGAGGAGAACGAAGCGAATTAGCAAGCGAAGCAATAGCAAGACTTTATAGATAGAAAATTAAAAAGCTATAAACTCCTTGAAAACATCACTAATTTCTTTATTTTAGAATCTTTAGATTTTGAAATAATAAATAGTGGACTATTTCTTAAACTCTTTCACTATATCCACTATTTTCTTTATTTCCTCTTTCTTTAGGTTAGTTCTCTCCTTAGAAAATAGCATATCAACTTCTTCCTCATTATCAGGCATGATATTGGTTATCAATGCTATATATCTAGGTTTTAAAATATCAACTTTCTTCAATTCTTCAGTCAAGTCATCAACTTGCTTTTTGCTCATTTTCTGAGTCTTTTCAAGATATTCCGTGCACATTTTTTGTTCATGTGTCATTGTACCATCTTTTTTCCTAGTATCTAAAATCTTTTTAGCTTCAGCAGCTGAAATATCTTGTTCATCTAAAATGTCCATAAATAATCACCATTAGAAAATTATTTCAATATTTCTATCTGAACATATATATACAAAGTTTTTAATACTTTGAAATTCAACTTATAGTATGGTGGTAAGAATGGTATACCAAACAACAGTTACTGAAAAACATCAAATAACAATACCAAAAAAGCTTAGAGAAGTTTATGGAGTAAGAAAAGGGACTAAAGTATCTCTTATACCGTTAGAAACAGGTATAGAAATCCTTGCAACAAAAAGAGTAAAGAATATTGCTCAAAAGCTTTATGGAATTGCTAAATTTAAGAAAGATGCGGTAAATGCAGTTAATGAATTTAGAGGTGCAAAACGATGAGAGTCTTCATTGATTCAAATATTTTCATTTATGCTATTCAGGCTCATCCAGAATTTGGCGAAAAATGTAAAAAAATAATAGAAGATATAGAATCTGGTAAAATAGACGCTACAGCCTCTGTTCTTAATGTAGCAGAAGTAGGTGAAGTTATTGATAGAAATACAAGTAGAAAGTTATCGTTAGATGTGTTGGAGCTTATTTTATCGCTTCCGATGAACATAGAACCAGTAGTAAAAGAGCATGAAATTTATGCTCTTAATATTTTTCAAAATTCAAATATAAATTATTTTGATACAATATTCATAGCTGTTATGAAAGAAAAATTTATAAACACTATAATAACAAATGATCCGAAGTTTGATAAAATAAAAGGAATTAGAGTAATAAAACCAAAAGATTATAATTAGTTTATAATCTTTTCAAATGTACTGGGCTTAGTATAACCCATTTTTTCTTATCTTTATCATGAAATTCAACAACATAAGATCTTCCTCTCTTTTCAACAACAGATCCAGATACTCCATGGTATGTAATATATGGATATCCTTTATTGTACATATTTGGCTGTAATTTTACAGCTACTCGGTCTCCCATAGCAAATTCCTTTAAGTGGTCAGATACAGTAGCTCTTCTCCTTGTTTGCATCTTATGCCTTGATCCACTTCTTGGTCCTTTTGCCTTTCTTACTATAAAAAACACCTTTGTTATCAAACAGAATTTAGATATTACAACAAAGAATAATTAAAAATTCTTTGTGTATACAAAAATTCATATTTGAATCTTTGTATATAGATACAAAGGTTTTTAACCTTATAGAGGACGTTATCTAAAGTACTCTTCAGACAATCCAGATTGTCTTACAATAGATTTTAATGTTCCTATAGGAATTTCTTTATGGTCAGGAACAATTACAGTATATGATTTTCCAGAAAAAATTCGTTTTAATCTCACATGTGACCCTTTTCTACCAACTATGTCAAATCCTTGTTTTGAAAGAATTTTCAATACATCATGCCCTGATAGCACGGGTAGTTTTGTCATTTTTATTTACCTCAATAGAAGTTAACGTTACAGAACTATCTTGCTTATTTATAACAGCATCTTCATCTTCTAGGTAAAGTTCAATAGCTTCTTCTAGATTTTTCTTAGCATCTTCTATACTTTTTCCGCAACTAGCAATATCTAATTGAGGACACCAAGATGAGTAATTTTTACCTTCCTTTGTTATAACTACATCAAAATGCATATTATCACTATATTAACTATACAAAACATTTCTATTAAAGCTTTCAGAGAAGCCAAACATCCAAAGGATTAGGTCTTCTAAAACTACCTGCAAAATATAGCTCTTCTGCAATTTCTCTTAAATCAGGTCTAGTTTCTGGATTTTGTGACATTGATGAAAAAATAGTTCTTACTGTTCTCATAGAAATATCAGGCCTAAATTGAAGAAGTCTTTTAACATTCTTTTTGCTAGGAACCCTTTTTGTTAATAAATTAAACATGGTTGCACCAAGTCCATATGCGTCTATCTCTTCTCTTATTTGTCCCTTATGCTGTTCAGGAGCAGCAAAATGCATAGTTCCTAAAACAAGTCTTTCTCTATGAAAAGGATCGTATTCTCTAGCTAATCCATAATCAGCAATAACAACACCTTTTTTTGTTAACATTAAATTTGCAGGTTTAAGATCTCTATGAATATATCCTGATCCATGCAAATATTGTAATCCTTCTATAAGTTCAAGAGTCCAGTCTCTTACTCTTATTTCTGGTTGCTCACCTTCTTTTTTCAGTACTTCATAAAGATTAGTTCCATCAACCAACATCATCACAATATATAATTTTCCATTTTTTTCAATATAATCTAAAATTCTTAATGTTCTACTATGATTAAGATTGTAAAGAATTTTTGCTTCCCTTTCAAAATATTTTGCAAATTCAGATCTTTCTATAGGATCTATTATTAAAGTAGGATCAAACTCCTTTATGGCAACAAGCGTTGAAAATATGTTATTTTGTCGGCCTCTATATTAAATGTTGCCATTCCTCCTTGTGCAAGAATACCTTCTATAACATAGTGTCCAGTTAAAACAGATCCAGCAGCTAACATCAAAAATCTATCCTAGAAAAAGCACTTAAATTCACATCTTGCCCAAAACTCCATTCCTTATATCATATGCTTGAGAAGGCTGTGTAGTGTGGCTATACGTTTTTCCAACAGAGATAGCTGACCTTAGATAAGGATGTTTTGTAAGTTCTCTAAGCATATCTCTTGCAGTCTCAGGTTTCATTCTTCTTTCTGGCTCTATTTGCATGCATCCATGCACAACCCTTGTAATAATGTCAGATGCAGACCTTTTTGATCTCATACCTAAAGCAGGAGATGTAGGATAGTTTGAAGTTTCTCCTGTCAATGCTGCGTAAATAGTTGCTCCAAAAGAATATGTATCAGATCTCAAATCAGATCCCTTAAGTCTATGTTTTCTTTCAGGCGCAAAAAAACCAGAAGTACCAACTCTGCTATCAGTGTCTAATATATTATCATTCCATTTTCTAGCACATCCAAAATCTGCTATAATTGCATTACCATTTTCATCTATTATGATATTTGCAGGTTTCAGATCATCATGTATAATACTCAATCCTCCGTCATAAGATAAATGAGAAAAACTTACCAAAGTATTTGCAATATCAGTTCCCCATTTTGCAACCATTTTTTCAGAAATCCATTTACCTTCATCATTTGCATTTTCTATATAATGGCTCATAGGCTTTCCATCAATAAATTCCATCACAACATAATAATTTCCATTGAATTCAAAATCGCCATATCCTCTTGGAACTCCTGGAGTATTATTTCTATTAAATATTGTAAGTAAAGTTCTTTCTCTTCTCAAAGATTCTGCTGCAGTGTCTGTCTTCTTTGCAGACTTTACTACAACAATGCTTCCTGGCTCTGGTACAAATCTATCAGAATGATCATATTCCTTATCAGCTGGTTCATATACAGCCTTATAGACTGTTCCCATTCCGCCTTTGCCTAGTTCTTCTACTACCCTATATCTGCCAGACAATATTTGTAACTATTTAGCTCAATAGCGAAATCTTGATTTACTTGGGATTCTAATTGATTAGATGCATGAACATTGTAAAGATTGTCATGAGAATTGTATTCCGAGAGAAGAGTTTGAACGTGTTGTAAATGGTCTTCTTGC
>JACRAC010000058.1 GCA_016213555.1 Candidatus Aenigmatarchaeota archaeon
AGACTATTTAACCTTTTCGTTAATCTAGCATTACGATTATTTTGTGACAAATAATACCTTTTAGAAAGCTTTTTTATATTTTTGGAATATATTGAAAGATTGCAAATTCAACTATATTTTAATTCTATGACTCCAAGTCAAATAATGGATTTCAAGTATAAAAGAGCTGGCGCTGTCAGAAGGCAAATATCTAAAATAGATAAAGCAAAAGATATCAGGGTAAGGCTTGTTGGTAAGGTTGTAGAAAAATATAATGAGTCACTGTTACTAGAAGATGAGAGTGGAAAGAGGGAAATAAAAATGGACAGCTCTACAATACAATCGATTAATATAGGGGAGAATATAAGAGTATTTTGCAGGGTTCTTGAAGATGAGCTTATTGTTGAGCTACTTCAAGATATGAATAACCTAGACTTAGATCTTTACAAAAAGGCTTTTTTCAGCTAGAAAGTCTTTATATTTACAAGAAATAAAATTTAGCTATCTGTATATATAGTGGTTTTTGAAAATGGAATGTATATTTTGCAAAATTGTAGATAACACACTTCCTTCTAGGAAAATATATGAAGACGACGATAACGTAGCTATTTTAGATATTAATCCTGCTTCTCCAGGTCATGTTTTGGTTATTCCAAAGAAACATAAAATGGATATTTTTGATATAGAAGGACTTGATCTTAGAAGAACTATTGAGGTAGTCAAGCTTATAGCAGAAAAACTAAAAAAAGAGCTTAACACTCCTAATATGAATATAATCCAGAACAATGGAAGAATTGCTGGTCAGATAGTAGATCACTTACATATACATGTTGTTCCAAGATTTCCAAATGATAATATAGACTTTAGAATACCTAGATATGAAATGGGTCAAGATCAGTTCTATGAGATACAAAAGAAGCTTAATATAAATTCAAAGCTACCAGACCCTCCTACACCATCTCCAAAAACTGAAACAGAAGAAAAAAAATAAGTTTTATTTGGCGAAACTAATATGAAAAGAATATTATTACCAGGATATAGCGCATTAGTACCAGATACTGTTTATTCTAAAAATGGCCAACAACAAATCGGAGGTCATGATGTTGATACTATACTTCTTCTTGAGAGATTTAGATACCCAACAAGAGAAGAAGTTAGGAATTATATTGTAAGATCTGTAAAAAATTTTCTTTCAGAAATTGAGGGAAATGAAAAAGCTTACGATGATCCTATATACGATGGTGTGGATTCTATAGAACTTACAAAATTAAAATATAATGTTGCAAATATTCCTGCTTATGTATTTCTTGGGATAATTGGTGAATCTGATGAAGCTTTAAGACGTATAGAAGAAGCAATTCCAGGTGAACTTCCTGAAGATCCTGATATGTCATCGCCTAATTTGTCAGTGGTATACGGTCTACTTCTTTCTAAAGGGGTATATGATAAAAGAGCTAGTGGGGATAGACGTCGTAAAGACAGATACCAAAAATCTACACCGCCTATACCTATAGTTGTTAGAGCACCTGGCAGATTAAATGATAGTTACTGGTTTCGTAATGCACTTGGAAATGAAGAATTAGCGCAAAATGGTTTAGGTGAAAGATGGGATTTGTTAATAAATTTAGATAGAGATTTTAGACTACCTGATATAAAAAGATTGAAACTTTTATTGTCTGAAGGAGCACCATTTTCAAATATTCATCGCATTGATGGACCTGCTCAAGATGATTACCAAGTTGAACAAGTTATAGAAATGTTATATGATACACGAGAAAATAAGGACTCTGGTAAGCCTATTCCTATAGATGCTAGACAACTTATAGATACTACTCCGAGAAAAATAAATTATATAGCTGGGGAAATTTTAGGAAGTCTTCCAGATATTTGTAAAACTGTACTACAAGAAAGTATAACTGCAGAAGAAAGAGTAATTAATATGGTAAGGCCTCAATAGATTATTCTTCGACTCTTGGAGCAAGAATAAAACATAGTCTAGCTTTTCCAGGAATATTGAATAATATTTTCATTGGATAATCTGTTGAATATCCTAAACTAACATGCTCGGATATTTTTTTTGCCTTCATTATCTTTTTCAAGTATTCTATAGAATATCTGCCACGAGAATTGTCTGCTGTCTTAAGATTTTTTATAACATGATCTCCCATTTCTAATTCAACTGATGATTGATCATGATCTGCATTTATAAATAATCTACCACCGGCTGTCATGAATACTAGAGTGTCAGAAACAAGATCTGCATCATCTATACCATCACTCATTATGTCTGATTTTATGTCAAATGATGTGACAAACTCCAACTTATCTATAGGAGGAAGATCATCTTTAGAAACTTCTATCATAGGAAGTGTGAATATTCTTGATGAAGATCCTACAAACTTTACCTCTATTTTCTTGTCTATTTTGATGTGCATAACATCATTAGGACCTGCTCTTTTCAATATTCTCAAAAGGTTAAGCAAGTTAACACCAACTCTCATGTCTGTTGAATAATTATATTCCTTAAAGAGAGATTTTTCAAGAAAGAAGTCTACTACGACAACGACTGCACGGTCAGAAGCTACCATTTTTATGCCATCTTGTCTTATAATCAAATCTGTCTCATCTATAAGCTCTGCTATTGATGTCATACTGTCTCTAAATAAACCAAGATCTTCTAAAACTGCGTTAAACATGTGAAAAACACCAAATTATTTAGAATACTACAGCCTGAAGCTTTATAATACTATTTAATTTCCTTTATTCTCCAATAAATTTAAAATATCTTTTGTTGTCCATATTTTAATTTTATTTTGCTTTCCAAAATCTCTTATATTATCTGTCCAAATTCCGTCATTTGTTATAGAAAGAGCTAAAGCAATAAATGGAACGTCTACTTTGTCTATATGACCCATAAGTTTGTTTGCTTCTTCCAGCTTTTCAAAATATCTTTCTTTTTCAATTATGTTTATATTTTCAGTAATTAAGTTCAATAAATCTTCAAAATCTTCTTCGGTTAGTCCAGACCTCTTTATAATCTCGCTCTGATATTTCCTTATTTCTTTTATAGCTGTTTCAGGAGAGTATAAAATGAAATGAGACTTTATTAATGACTCTCTAACCAAACCGTTTCTTAACAAGCCAGCAAATAGTATATTTGTATCAACTATAAGAATCATATTAATCCATGCTCCTTAGCTATACCTTTTTTTACCATCTTATCTAGCTCTTCTATATCTTTTTTAGTTAATTTGCTTTTTCTTGCTATTGCATTTGCTATATGAATTTTTCTAAGCTGTTCTTGCATAGCTTCTCTAGCTACAGCTGACCAGTTAACTGTTTTATGCTTTTGCAATTCTTCTCTTAGATCATCTGGAATTGTTAATGTCATATTAGCCATTTGTTTCACCTGTGTATATATGTGTATACACATATATAAGTTTATAAGTCAAAGAACATCTTTACAGAAGGATGTAATTTCAATTTTTTAATATCTTTTCTTGAAACCCATAGAAATTCAGTGTGATCTTTGCTTAGTTTTAAACTACCAGATACTTTTATTGGAATAAAATAATGAAATGATAAATCAAATTCTTTGTCATGATACTCTTCTTTTCTTACATGATGCCCAGGAACTATATCATATGAAGTTTCTTCTTTTGTTTCTCGTATCACTGACTGCTCAGGAGTTTCTCCTTTTTCATCTCTACCTCCTGCAAAATCCCATGTATTACGATAACCATGTGAATTTGGAGATCTTTTAAGAAGCAGAAATTTATTGTCTTTTTGAATAACAGCCTTTGATATTTTAATCATATAGTAATAGAGCTGTCTAACATTAAATCATTTCTTTTCAATCTTAGCAACCAAAAGCTTGGTTTTTATTATAGAATCGTGTTCTACACTTATGGCATCTATTTTGTTTTTTACTAAAAATGCAACAAATTCTGGATAATTGCTAGGAGCTTCTCCACAGATAGAGACTGTTTTTCCATCTTTATGTGCATTTTTTATAAGAGTAGATATCAAAACCTTTACAGCTTCATTCCGCTCATCAAACTCTTTAGCAAGTTTTTCATTGTTTCTATCTATTCCTAGGGTTAACTGAGTTAGATCATTTGATCCTATTGAGAAACCAGAAAAATACTTGCTAAATTCATGTTCTAATATAATATTACTTGGAATTTCTGCCATAACATACCTAGGAATATTTCCTAGACCAAATTTTTTCAATAAATTTACTACACAAACTGCCTCTGAAATTGTCCTACAAAAAGGAACCATTATTACTAAATTTGTAAGTTTCATATCGTAAAAAACTCTTCTCAATGCAGAGCATTCTAATTTGAAAGCATCTTCATATTCCTTGTCTATATAACGCGAAGAACCACGCCATCCTATCATTGGATTTGATTCAATAGGTTCGTATTTTTCTCCTCCTATCAAGCTTCTGTATTCGTCTGTCTTAAAATCAGAAAGACGGACGACAACTTTTCTAGAATAGAATGCTGAACATATTTTTGCTATTCCTTCTGCAAGTTTTTCTATGTACTCTTTCTCTCTATGCTCTTTTATCATTTTCAAAGGATGTTCTCCAATATATGATGATATAATAAATTCTTGTCTTGCTAAGCCGACGCCGTCAACAGGCATTTGGCTTAGATCAAAGGCAAGATCTGGATTTCCTATATTTACGAGAATTTTTGTGTTTGTCTTTTGTACTTTAGAAACATCATGAACTCTTTTTGAAAACTTTATAGAACCTGATAAAATATTTCCTATTTCATTTGTGCAATCAAGTGTTATTTTTTGATTATTTTTCAATACATGAGTAGCATTATCTACTCCTACTATAGCAGGAATTCCAAGTTCTCTACTTACGATTGCACAATGACTTGTAGTTCCGCCTACTTCTGTTATTATACCAGAAGCTAATTTCATAAGAGGTTCCCAATCTGGATCTGTTTGTTTAGTAACTAAAATTTGTCCTTTTTTGAATTTTTTCATCTCTTTTATGTTTTTGATCACACAAACTTTTCCTTGGGCTACACTACGACCAATAGAAGATCCTTTTGCAATTATTTTTCCAGTAGATACTTGATACTCGACATATTCACTTTTTTTCACATTAACAGTAACTGGCCTAGATTGAACTATCCATAACTTGCCAGAGGCCTTACACCACTCAATGTCCATTGGCCTTTTGTAATGTTTTTCAATAGCCAAGCCGTATTTTACAAGTTGAAGAACTTCTTTATCATTTAATACAAACTTTTTCTGAAGATTTTTAGGAACAGAAATTCCTTTTACTCCTTTTTTTGTACGGATTTCCATTCTCTCCTTCCTGCCTAATTTCTTTGATATAAGAGTAAGGGTATCTTTATGCACAATAAATTTATCTGGATTTGTTTTTCCCTGAACAATATAATCTCCTAGACCCCAAGAGCCATTGATAAATACAAAGCTTCGGTGGCCAGAATCTGGTTCAAGAGTAAACATGACTCCGCTTACATCAGATTTTATCAACTGCTGAATACCGACACTAAGATATACCTTGAAATGATCGAATTTTTTATCTTCTCTGTAAGAAATAGCTCTGTCTGTAAACAACGAAGCAAAACATTTTTTGACATGCAAAAGCAAGTTATCCTTAGAAATATTAAGATAACTTTCCTGCTGGCCTGCAAAACTTGCATCAGGAAGATCTTCTGCTGTAGCAGAAGAACGAACAGCTACTTTATCTGATTTAAGTTTATCAAATGATTTTAAAATAAGTTTTTCTAGATCATCTGGAAATTTTCCATTTTCTATCAAGCTTCTGATTGCTTTACCAGACTTTTTTAGTTGTGTCACTTTCTTGACATTTGTATTTTTTAAAATCTTTCTTATTTCCGAAGAAAGCTTATTATATTTGATAAAATATTTGTAAGCTTCTGATGTTATGGCAAATCCATATGGAACAGGAACCTTAGTAGCACAGATCATTTCTCCAAGAGAAGCGTTTTTTCCTCCTACTAGTGCTACATCTTTCATAGACAAAGAATCAAAGAATTTTACTAGTTGCATGATTTTCTTTTGTTTTAGCTGTATATATTGATTTTTTGTTTTAGAATAAGATATTAAAACATTTGGAAACATTCTTAGAATAGGTGTTCAAGTTGGCTAAACCTTTGGCAGACATAAGACTTTTAACAGCTGATTATAATAGACCTCTTGTTCATTCTATTGCAACATGTCTAAAACAAATTCTATTATATGAATATAATAATCCAGAAGAAACTCTGGACTTTAGATATAGTAATTTACCTGAAGTTTATGGACCTGGAAATAATGATACTTTTCTAACTAAATACAGAGAAGGACTTCCTCCAAATTTAAGGGTAGGAAATGGAAACATAACAGCAAGAGAAGTTATTGCTTTAAGAGAAGATATTGAGAGATTTTTTGAGCTTGATAATCCTTTTTGTGATGTGGAGGAAACACGATTTAATAATAGAGAGTTTAATCCTAGAGTTCTTGGTGATGTTAGAGATAAAGACGTCTACCTATTTATGCTGTCTGCAGGACATAAAAGAAGTGATCGTTATCCTGAAGGGGATTTAAGAGCTGCATTTGATTTTGATTACGATCCATCTGTTGCATATACAAGACTAGGTTTCTTGCATGAAGGTCTAAATGATGCAAGTGTTGGCGGAATAATTGATATGTATGGAGAAGTATATTTTGATAGACAAGATAAAAAACACAAGACAAGAGAACCAATTAGTTTAAGAAAGATGGGTGAAAGATCAAGAGATCCTAGAGTAAATGAATCCATAACACTTGATCCTCATAGTGAATCTGTTAGAGGATACTTTGATAGACTATCTATATTTTCTGCAGCACCTATTTTTGCGTATTTATTAGAAAAAAGACTAGAAGCACTGGGAATACCAAAAGAAGAATTTCCACATAGAGTATCTCCTGCATCTCCTGATGACGGAGGAGTAAGAAGAGCAAAAGAATTTACAGACTACATGTTAATACCTAGAGGTAATCTGGTAATTGCTTTGAAGGAAAGACCTGCAGCTGGCCTTATTGCAGAAGATAGAACTATAGTTATAGGAAATCCTAAAGAAGTTACTGCAGCTATAGATGATAAGATAGATACAGGAGGAACTCAACGAAATGCTATGAGGGCATTCAGTAATGCAGGTGCAAAACATGTCTATGCAATGGCAACACATCCGTTATTAAGCAAAGGTGCTGTTGAAGGATTTAGAGAAGCTAATAGAACTTATGGATTGCAAGTTATGTGCGGAGACACAACTATACTACGTCCAGACGAATTTTATCAAGCAAATTTTGATTGGTTACAAAGAGTTTATCTAGCGCCTTTATGGGCAACAATAATAAGAAATGCACAATCCGGAATATCATCTTTGACATTAACAAAACGTCCTTTTATAGATAGATTATATTCTCAATTATGTCCTCCTGAAACATTAGTAGCATAAATGAGCGCTGGGATATAGTTATCTCTAAGAGTTGAACAAATTTGAGTTAAATATGTTATGGAGTATCTGCCTTATGGATCAAAAGAAAGTCAGATAAATTTAGATCAAATTTATTATGGTTCTCTTCAAACGTCGTATGATGGGTAAATAATAGGCTCTTGGAAACATATATTTGGTGAATAAAATGATTCCAAAGAGCTGTCCAAAATGCGGACATAGATTAATCAAGAATGGTATTAGGAGACTTAAATATA
>JACRAC010000056.1 GCA_016213555.1 Candidatus Aenigmatarchaeota archaeon
AAGAAGACCATTTACAACACGTTCAAACTCTTCTCTCGGAATACAATTCTCATGACAATCTTTACAATGTTCATGCATCTAATCAATTAGAATCCCAAGTAAATCAAGATTTCGCTATTGAGCTAAATAGTTACAAATTTTGATTGTTTAGCCATGAAATACAACTGTGATAGAAATAAAACAGTAGTGCCAAGATTTAATAATCAGACTATTAAATTGCTGTTGATCGTTGGTACAACAATGACGATAATGGTCGGTTCAATGTCAACGCGAACAACAATCCTGACAATAGCAACGATAATATCGGTGCTTTGCCTTCAATAGTTCATGTCTGGGGCTTATTTATTTTTGTGAAAAATATGACGTATACAAATTTATTTCATAAATCATATGAGTTGATAAGGTGGATCTATCCTACTATGAATAAGTTTCCAAGAAATCAGCGAGTTATACTTTCTCAAAGAATAGAAGTAACTTCTATAAGAATTTTAGAGCTTGTAATTGATCTTAGCGAAAGCGATACAATAGTCAAGAGAAAGAAGATTAAGCATGAGTTGAATAAATTACAAATTTTATTTAGATTATCTAAAGATCTTTCATATCTAAATTTCAAGAGATATGAATATGTAAGTTCTTTGATTGCAAAGATTTCTCAACTCCTTGACATTAATCAGGGGGGGGGCGCTGGAAATGGATTGCAGAAATTTATACAATGAAATATGTTCGTTTGAAAATTTGTATAAAGCCTTTAGAAAGGCTGCTAAAGGCAAGTTTTCCAGGCAGGATGTTCAAAAGTTTTTATTCAATTATGAAAAAGAGCTTTTGCAGCTTAAACATGAACTTGAATATTTTGAATACAATCCACATCCTTTGAAGAAATTTATTATTCAAGATCCTAAAACCAGAACAATCCATGCTTCTGATTTCAGGGACAGAGTAGTTCATCATGCTCTTGTAAATATTTTACAACTAATATCTGAGCCCATGTTTATATATGATTCTTTTGCTAATCAGATAGGAAAAGGAACTCATAAAGCTCTTAAAAGATTTGATAAATTCAAGAGGAAAGTTTCCAATAATGGAGCAATTATTAGAGATGCTAGATATTCCAATCAAGTTAGTGGCTATGTGCTAAAAGCAGATATTAAACATTATTTCCAGACAGTTGATCATGAAGTATTATTGAACATTCTTAGCAGAAAAATTAAGGATGAAAATGTTATTAGGTTGGTCAAGAAAATTCTTGACAATCATGTTAACAAAGAAAAAGGCAAAGGAATGCCTCTAGGAAATCTGACCTCACAATTCTTTGCAAATGTTTATCTTAATGAATTAGATCAGTTTGTAAAGCATACTGTAAAAGCAAAATATTACATAAGGTACGTTGACGATTTTGTTTTGCTTGACAGTTCTAAACAAGTTTTGGAAGAGCAAATGAAGCAAATTGATAGTTTTCTTCAAGATAAATTGAAGTTAGAATTGCATCCAGACAAGTCAGGTATTTTTCCTATTTATCATGGAACATCATTTTTAGGATTTAGAATTTTCTACTATCATAAATTGTTGAAGAAAAGTAATATAAAACATTTTGGGAGAAGACTTGAAACTCTAAAACAGTCAGTAAATAGTGGAACTATAGATAAAGAAAATTTTGAAAAGAGTGTAAATGGTTGGATGGCTTATGCTGAATGGGGGTAATAGCTATAAATTAAGAAAGCATATTCTTAATGACTCTTAGTGGTAGAAATATTATGTTTTCCACCTAGAACAGCTTCAACGATCTTTACTGTTGTTTTGCTGGCGTCTAGTATTTCGATTTCAATTGGCTTACCATTTTTATTATAATGTGTAATTATGTTTTCTTTCTGCTCGCCAAAATCAGGCTTTTCTTTACTCAATTTTATTGATAAAATATCTGTTTCTTTGTCGTATTTATATTCCATATCTACCACTTCTTGATTTATATACAGTTATGATTCTTTTTATGTCTTTGTTTTCTTCTACTATTACTCTGAGTATATATCCATTTAGTTTCTTCTGATAGATTCTCCTATTAGAATAACCATCAACTATTATGTCAGGATTTGTTACAGCGCTGATTAATAAATCATCTGAAACATTATAAGTCTCCATTCTTTCTCTAGCATGTTTTGTTATCTCGAGTTTCATAAATTCTATTTGCATTTAGAAGTTAAATAAGAATTTAGATTTTGGCAAATTAAGCTCTTTCTACTCTTGCATTTGATGGAGAAACAATTATCCATTCTTCTCCTACTCCAACAACTTCTCCATTTACAGCATCACATGTTTTCTTTATTCTCTCAATAGCTCTTTTCAGTTCAGCCATATTCCTGTCTTTAAGCTCCTTTACTCTAACAAGCATGACTGCACCATCTCTTAACTTTCTTTGAATTCTATCAGAATCAGCATATTCATTTATTTTTTCAATGTGAATAGGAACTTTTTTTGCATGAGCTTCTTCAGCATTATGCTCAATTTCTATATATTCATCACTTTCTTTTCTAAACATAATTGTCAAATATAGTTACTATCAGGAATTCTTAAACGTTTAGGTAATGGCTGTTACATGTTCATTTCTTCTAATAAATAACCAAAGAATTATCTGTTCATAGATTCTAATTGTGAAACTATGCTCATTATTTGTGTTCTTGTATATACTGGTAAATTAGAATCGTTTGCAGCTTCATCTAGTATAGATATAGCACCACTAATTTTGATGCTTTTCTCAAGCTTATCATTTTTCAAATCTTTCTTTGCAGTAGAAACAGCATTTCTTATATTCTTAGGAACAGTCTTATCGTTGTTTATTTCTTCCAATTCTTCTAATATAACATTCAATTCCATAACCTAACCCCTTTTTAAAAATCATACATATCATTTACTTATTCTCCAGATTTTCCTCCTGTATTTATCATATCTTGTAAAACTTTCTGATTTTCTTTTATATGTTCACTTAGCTTCTTTTCCTGTTTTTCCATTGATTTTACTTTAATGTCAACATCATCTTTCTTTTCATCTAAATCCTTTTTTATAGAAATTTTATCAGTTTTCATTAGTATAGGTCCTACTAATTTATACAAATCTCCTTCGCTCTTCTCAACTTCCTCTAAAGCTTGTTCTAATTCTTTGCTTTGAATCATTAAAGTCTGCTTTTGCATAGCAATGTTTTGAAGCATCTGATTCTTCATTTGAACTTCTGTTATAAGTTTTTCTAAATCTTCCATAAAGTCACCATAAATTAAATAAAGAAGGAATTTATCTGGCTTTTACCTTCTTAACTATAGGCACTCTAGCCTTTACTAAAACTCTAAACCCACAAAAAGGGCATCTTATTCTATCTTCTAAATTAAACGACTTTTTACATTTCAAACATTTATGCTCCATTTTTAACACCTTAATTATAATTTAAATTCATAAGCTCCAGAAGCGTATTTGATATCACATTTCTTGCATTTCCATATTCCTGAAGCTAGTCTCTTTATAGCTATTCTAGAGCAGCTAGGACATTTGTATAAAGTATTTGTCTTTGCCTTAGCCTTTAAAACATTCTGTCTGATTCTTTTCCCATATCTAGAACCAAATCTTCCTGACATCTTTTTTGTCATGTTGAACCCCTTATAATTTTAGACGTTTTCAATATCCAAAAGAAATTGTTTCTTTTAGAACAATAAACACCTAATTGATTTCTAAACTAATGTTAGAAGCTTTTTAAATCTAATTCTAAGGCTTCTTGACTACAAAGTACTGTTATTATCTCAGAACTATCGAAATCTGACAGTTTCTAGAACTCTTGGTGCTACTGTTTCTATTCTAAGATCTTTATGAATAGCTCTTGCAAGTTTAGTGCATGACATGCTATCTCCATGATTTAATACAATTTTTTTAGGTCTTGTTTTCAAGCTGTTTATATAAGCAAATAGTTGATTAACATCTCCATGCCCTCCAAGGCCCTCTGCAGTTTCTATCTCTAATTTTAACTCTAATCCTCTTTCATCTCCCTCTGCAGGAATATATTTCCATCCCCTTTGAATCTTTCTTCCTAATGTTTCTTCAGCTTGGTATCCTACAAATAATAGCATATTTTTTGGATCAGGTGCAAATCTTTTCAAATACTCCATAGCAGGTCCTCCTATTAACATGCCTGACGTAGATAATACTATACAAGGTTCACTCGACTCTATAACTGCTTGTCTCTCTCTATTAGATCCTATTGCTTTCAATCTTGGATCAAGAAAAGGATCTTTATCTCTATAGAGTATTCTTGCCTGCATTGCTCTTGAGAAAAATTCAGGATATGCTGTATGAATTGCAGTAGAATCCCATATCATTCCATCTAAATATATTGGAACATTTATGTCGCTTTCAGTAATTATTGCAATAATTTCCTGTGCTCTTCCAGAAGCAAACGCTGGTATTAGAATCTTACCTCCTCTGTCTATAACTTCTTTAATCTTTTCTATTGTTTTTGTAGCACCTTGTTTATGGTTAACTCCTTCATTTATTCCATATGTAGCTTCAAGTATCAGTCCTTCAACTCTTGTAAAATCAGTAGATGCCCTGTCATACAGTTTAGTGCTCTCAAATTTTATGTCACCGCTGTAAAGAATATTGTAAAGGCCATCTCCTATGTGAAGATGTACACCAGCAGAACCCAGTATATGTCCTGCATTTGCTAATGTAATTCTTATGTCAGGTGTTATATCTGTCACTTCATCATATTCAACAACAACAGTATGTTTTAGCATTTCTTCTATTCCTTTTGATGAATATGGTTGTGGTCTGCCCTCTCTCTGACATATTCCAATATAATCCATCTGAAGCATGACACCAGTATCTCTTGTAGGCCTTGTCATATAAACAGGTCCTCTATAACCATATTCAAATAATAGTGGTAACAATCCAATGTGATCCATATGAGCATGAGAAATTACTACAGCATCTAAAGTCTGAATATTAAATTCAGGAGCATCTAAATGAGGAAAAGGTTTAGAACCACCTGCAGCAATACCACAATCCAATAAAACTCTACTTTGAGGAGTTTGTAATAATATGGCAGATCTTCCAACTTCTCTTCCAGCGCCTAAAAACGTAGCTCTTATCCATTCTACGTCTTTCTTAGGTCCATATATTTTTTCTCCTAGATTATGTAAAAACTTCTTCCTATACCCAGCCTCTTTATGAGTCATTCGTCTTATCGATTTGATTAATTCAGAATCTATAGCAGGAGCTCTCTTTATATCAGGAGTCCAATATGTCTCATGCTTTATTTTATTTAAGGTTTCTCCATTTTTTCCAATAACAATACCTGGTTTTTCAGCATGAATTATTACTTTTGCAAATTCAGGCTCAAAATATATATCTCTTATTCCAGCATCTTTAGGAACAACCTCTTTTATAAATGCTTCTGTAGTTTCTTCTTCTAGAAGTATTTTCTCATCTGCTCTTACTTGTACCCTCTTCTTCACCTTGTTAACTATTGATTTTACTAAATCTAAAGATGAATTAAAAAATTCCTTATTTTTTGTATAAAGAATTATTTCACACCCTTCATAAGTAACTTCAGTTATCATTGCATTTTTTGGAATATTTTCCTTTACAACTTCAATGACATTTCTTCTTTCTTCCTTCTCTTCTCTATCTTCATTATTCATATTTTAATCACCTATAGTGATTAAAAATTAGGAACACTTTTTAAGTGTGACTAAGTTTTTAACACCGTATTTTATCAGCTGAAATCACGCGCAATTGCAAATGATTTATCACTAAATATTCAAATTGTAATTAAGAACTAATTCAATGTAATCTAAGAACACCTACTTGTTAAAGGTTTTAAGTATTTCATCTATTTTTGTATCATCTACAAATTCTAAATTATCCTTTGTTATTACACAAACTTGTATCTTTCCTCCTGAAAAAATATCTCTTTCTCGTGCAGATCTTATTGCTTTTACAACTAATCTTATTCCTTCTTCTTTTGTCATATTTTCTTTGTAATCAGCTTCTAAAACTCCGTATGCAAATGGAGAACCAGATCCAGTAGCCACACTTTTATCTTTTTCAGCTCCTCCCATAGCATCTAAAGTCCAAACATGAAATCCGTCTCTGTCATGACCTCCGACTATTAACATTGCCATATAAGGATAGTATCTATTTTGCTGCAAAATATTTGACAATAAAGATATCGTTGCATTTACTGTAAAGTCTGTGTTTCTCATAGTCTTATAAATATTTATCTCTGCCTTTAGAATTCTGCATAAAGCTTGTGTATCTCCAGCTCCACCTGCAGTTGTCAAAGCTATCTTATCATCTATCTGATAGACTTTTTGAGCTGATTTTGATGATACTAAATATCCCAATGTTGATTTACCCTCACTTGCAAGTATAACTGCATCTTTACAAACTATTCCTACAGTTGTTGTTCCAGTTTCTCGCATTTCCATCTTTTCTTTCATCATTTTTACACCAAAATTTATTGTAATTAAAAATTACTATTAAGAATTTCTATATTAATTGTAAGTTAGCGAAGTATTTAAAACTTTCCTAATGCTTCTTTTAATTTTACCAATAATTGTTTGACAACTTCTCTCCCATCTTTAACATTTGCTTTAGTAGGAAATCCATCAATGCATTCTGGCATAAGGTCTTTAGGGTATTTATTTTTCACTAATTTATCATCTTCTATGTAATGATCTTCAGCCTTATCCATATCTACAAAACTCATTTTAGATGTCATCACAACTTCTGTTTCTAATCTACCAGAGTGTCTTGATTTATAAGAATCATCAAGTTCTAATAAAGAAGCATAAGATACAGATTTTACATTTTTATCATTTAATTCATCTAATGTTTGTTTTATCCAGTTATCATTGCCTCTATGGCCATTTAGTATAAGTATTTTGTTAAATCCAGATCTTTTGTAAGAAACTATAACATCTTTCAAATATTCTTTCAAAATCTCCGATCTTACTGTAAGTGTTCCTGGAAAATCTACTAGCTTAGAACTATTTCCAATAGTTACTGGCGTTCCTAGTATAGAATTTG
Organism: Candidatus Aenigmatarchaeota archaeon; assembly: GCA_016213555.1. Classification (GTDB taxonomy): domain Archaea; phylum Aenigmatarchaeota; class Aenigmatarchaeia; order GW2011-AR5; family JACRAC01; genus JACRAC01. Next base: position 7,063 of record JACRAC010000056.1, read on the forward strand.
TTTCTTTGCATAATTCACTTGCTAGAAACTGAGCTGTGATATTATCTGTATTAATTGTAAGATGATTTCCATGAGCTTCTACAGAACCTATTGGAATTACTATAATCTTATTTTTATCTATATCTTCAATTTCAGATATTCTCAAATTTTCCCATTTTGTTAGTTTATCCATTTAATTCCCTAGTACTTCTTGCCGATATATCCAGTATATCTGCTTTGTTGTCCACACATTATACATTTAGAATTTTCTTTTGTCTTGTCATCTCCCATATAATTTTCTCCAATAGCCTCCTCTAATTTTTTTGCACAATTTGCATCTTCACATAATTCTACTTTCGCGATTTTTTTATCATCAATTATTCTATTTACATCTTCTTTATCTATAGCTTTTTGTATTTTCTCTTTTTGTCTATACTCAGCAGCTCTTCTCATATCATGTTGTATATTATCTAACATGTTTTCGATAAATTCTTCTAAGTTTTTTTCACTTATAGTTGATTTTTCTCCATCAAATCTCTTAGTTATTGTTACTACATTCTTTTCCATTTCTTTTGGGCCAATTTCTATTCTTAAAGGAATTCCTTTTATCTCCCAATCATAGAATTTGGATCCAACTGCCTTATCACTTGCATCAAGATGAATTCTGTAATTTTTCTTAAGTCTTGCATAAAGATCTTTGCAATGATTTAGCACTTTTTCTCCATCTTTTTTGAACATTATAGGTATTATTGTAATTTGTATAGGAGCTATTTTTGGTGGAAGAACTAGTCCTTTATCATCACCATGTATTGCTACAATAGCAGCCAAACTTCTAGTAGACATTCCATAACAAGTCTGATTAGCATATTGCTCTTCTTCATTTTCATCTTTGAATTTTATATCAAATGTCTTTGAAAAGTTATTCCCAAGATTATGAACAGTTCCTATCTGCATGAATTTGCCATCAGGCATTATTATATCAAACGCTTTTGTATGTACAGCTCCTGGAAATGTATCCCATTTTGGTCTTTTTGACGCTATAAAAGCAACAGCCAGATTTTCTGAAATATGTTTAGAATAAATTAAACTAGCTTCTTTAACTTCTTTCTCAGCATCTTCCCAGTCTTTGTGGCATGTGTGTGATTCATTAAAAAACATTACCTCTCTTGTTCTTACCAACGGCTTAGTCATTTTTGTTTCATATCTGAATACAGAAACTGTTTGAAATATTTTTAATGGTAGATCTTTATGAGATCTTATCCACAGGCTAAACATTGGATACATTGCAGTTTCAGAAGTTGGTCTCAATACTAACTTTTCATTTAACTGGTTCTTTCCTGCATGCGTAACATAATATACTTCATCTTCAAATCCCTTGATATGTTCTGTCTCTTTTTTTAACATATTTTCTGGAATAAAAAGTGGAAACACAACTTCCTTGTTTCCATTTTCTTTCAACATTTCTTCCAGAAGTGTAGTAGATCTTCTTAGTATATCAGTTCCATGAGGCATAAGAACCTCACATCCTTTGATAGGATACCTATGTTCTATCAATCCAGCAACCTGAATTATCTGATTAAACCATTCAGAGAAATTTTCCTTTTTTTCAGTAAGAGCGTATGATTCGTCTTTTTCTCGGTCCATGTTAGTCACATATTATCAGTTTATTAGAAACTGATATTTTCTTTTATGTAAGCCCAAGAATTTTACTTTTGTAAAAGAAAATCCTTAGGAATGGGCTCGCCCAGATTTGAACTGGGGTCTAAAGCTCCCAAAGCTCTAATGCTAGACCAAACTACACCACAAGCCCAATTTAAAATAGTTGAATTGATAACTTTATAACTTTAATATTTGATAACTTTTATATGTCAGAAATAACATGGAATGATTTTGAAAAAGTTGAATTAAGAGTAGGAACTATAGTTAAGATAGAAGATTTTCCAGAAGCTAGAAAACCTGCTTATAAACTCTGGATAGATTTGGGAGAAATAGGAATTAAAAAATCTTCCGCTCAAATTACGACATATTATAAAAAAGAAGATCTTTTAGGAAAGCAAGTTATATGTGTCTGTAATTTTCCTCCAAGACAAATAGGAAATTTTATATCAGAAGTTCTAACAACAGGATTTGTCCTTGAAGATAAATCTGTAATAATAGCACAGTCTGAACGAGCTGTACCAAATGGTTCTAAGTTAGCTTAATCTTTAGTTTCTTCTTTGATCCATTTAAGGTATTCTGGGTTACCATCAACAATATGTAGAAATATTATGCACGGAGTTTGGTAAGAATGATTAGACTTTGCAGTTTTTATTATTTCTTCCATTAAATGTTTTCTAGTCTTACCAATAAGCAAAAATTCTCCATGATCTTCCATACGTCCTTGCCAATGATAAACAGATTCACAAGGAATTATATTAAAGCAAGCAACAAGCCTCTCAACAACTAAAGTATTTGCAATCATTTTAGCCTCTTCTTTTGTGCTTGTAGTAATATATACTTAACTTCGCCACTTTCTAAAACTATTTCTTTCACCTAATTCATTTTGCCACTTGCGTTTACCAACGCAATTTTAGCGACTTATCTTCGTATCTGTACACAAAATCACCCAAAATACTAAGGATTTCTTCAG